>PGYF01000001.1:0-2327 GCA_002839535.1 Nitrospira bacterium HGW-Nitrospira-1 | reverse complement strand
TCAGAGGGCATGCTTGATGCGGGGGTCAAGCCGGACAATGACAGAATAAATTTGTTTTGACTTTTGACGCCCTGTGCTCTTGGCACAGGGTTCTTCACGAGACTCATTATGCAGGGTCTACGTCTATTCTTATCTGAATCTTCTTTGAGCGGTCAAATGTTTTTAATACCTTTCGCGCAGCAGTATTCAGCGCTTTTCTATCGGCAGATTTGAGAATAATCGAGAATTCCTCAATCCCTTTCTTATTTCGGTTGGTTGTAGGCCCGAGCATTTCGATCTTCGGGTCTGAATTACGGATTATTTTCATTATTCTTTCAGATATTTCAATGGGACTTCGGAATGTTATGTTTAATAGTTTCGCATATGGCGGGTAACCCAGGCTTTTCCTTAGCGACAGCTCCTCCTTGGCGAAAGAGCTGTAATCGTTTAACCGCAGATGCTTAAAAAGAGGATTTCTGGAGAACCTCGTTTGTATCAAAACTTCGCCCTTTGATTCAACCACATCAATGATCGAGGAGAGTTCCTGATACGCTTTTTCCATGGCCCTGAAATCCGGCAGGTTCAGTGATGAATCAATATTCAGAACTGCGGCCATGGAATACTTATCAGTTACCATGATACGGCCGGTCATCAGCTTTGTGCCTATCAGGATTTTTGAAAAATCTCCTGAGATGAGTCTCGATAGTTCCTCTTTTTCAGATTTTTTTTTAACGTTATCGCTGTCAAACCTCATGGTTGCCATTCCAAACAATTCTTCTATATACTCCTGCACCCTCTGGGTACCGCTTCCAAGAAGCTCGAAATTGTGGCTTTTGCACCTCGGACATCTTTCAGGGACAGGCTGGATTTTGTTACAGTGATGGCATTTCAGCAAATTGTCGTTCTTATGCAGCGTCATATGTATGTTACAGGCATGGCATTTTTCAATATAACCGCATTCATTGCAGAGGAGCAGTGAGGAATATCCCCTTCTGTTTATAACGAACATTACCCTGTCATTTTTTTTGATATGTTTTTGGGCGGCGTCAAAAACTGTTTTGGATAAGTCAGGTTTTATTTTTTTTTCAAAACGCATGTCGGCAATCCGTATCGCCGGCCGCTTTATATCAGAAGAAGGTTTTACCAATCTGTATTTGTTGGTAATTGCATTGAAATAAGAATCTATCGATGGACTTATCGAGGAGAGAAGCACCGCAGCTTTTTCCATGAAACCCCTCATAACAGCTGCATCCCGCATGTTATAGCGGATGCCTTCCTCTATTTTATACAACCGGCTGTGCTCATTCAATACCATGATAAGAGAAACCTTTTTCAATGGCGCAAAGAGCGCGGCCCTTGTGCCGATAACGATATCGTGCCTGCCGGAGATAATGCCTTCGATATATTCCGAGCGTTTTCCCCGCGATAGCTCTCCATGCAACAGACAGAGACGTTCTGCATACATATCCTTAAAAGCATCATGGAGCAGATTAGCCTGGGCAATGTCCGGAAGAAGCACGATAATGTTTCCGGTTGTTTGCAGTAACCTGGAAACCATTGAGTATTCGTATAAGAGTGAAGGCGCATGCAAAAGAAAGCCCGTGTATTTGGCGCTGTTAATCGCCGCAGTAATATCCAGGACGTCTTCTGAAGCAATATCCAGGAAATCTATCCGGCTCTGGAGGGAAATCTTTTTTCTGCCTTTCCGGGGCTGAGTTGGGGAAAATAATTCTCCTGGCAGGGTCTGTTTTAGAACCAGACCTTCCGAGGCTATATAGTAATCCGACATCCACAGAATCAGTTTCAGCATGGACTTGCCGACAATAGCAGGCTCTCCGGGGATTACCTGTAATTCCTTTAATGTTCCGGACGGAGGAGAAGAGTTTTTGCCGAGAACAATTCCCCTGGTCAGTTTATTTTTCAGCGGCGCCTGAATTACCAGTCCTGGCTGCACTATTTCTGACAGGGATTCAGGACAAATATAGGTGAGAGGGCCCAGGTTAATCGGAAAAAGGACGTCAAAACATTGCATAAAGAATTTTATCATAAACAGGGAAACGCTGTATTAAAAGAAGAGACGACAAAGAACATTGCCACAAAGATTTTTTACAAATGCATTCGCGGGTCCAGCCCGCTCGAGGCAACAAATCCGTTTGCATTTATACCTTTCATTTGTTAGCATTAAAAATATGTTACATTTTTCTCCATAAAGCTCTCTATTTCTTTTCACCCGCATCATAGAATAAAGAAATACAAAAAGGAGACGACAATGCTTATTGTAATGCATCATTCTGCTACAGACAAGGATATTGAAAAGGTAAAAAAGACCATTTCCAGTATGGGACTCA
>PGYF01000172.1 GCA_002839535.1 Nitrospira bacterium HGW-Nitrospira-1 | reverse complement strand
CTTACCATCCCTTAACCTCCTTCTGGCCGCCCACCTACTGGATTCCCGCTGCCCGGCTTACTGAAAATGATTTGGGAGTTGGCTTTTCAACTGAATTGGAAGATGTACTGGGATTTTATTCTCTACCCTTAAGCGTTACTTATGGGATATTCAATAATAGCCTATCTTATAACTTCAATTATTATAATTATAGCCACCTTCCTATTGTTAATCTTTATCTATCTGGAAATGCTATTTTAAACTCCCCGACCTCCTGGTGGGAAGAAAGGGAAACCGGCATAAATATTTATTTCCCATTTAAAGGACAGACTGCCTCCACCACAAATTCGCGCCCTTACAGGCAGATCTTTTCTCTCGGGTATCAATATGAAAAATTCTCTTCTGCCACTTCCAATGCGTCATCTCTCTTAAATGCCGACCCGCAAAAAATCACCAGTCTAAAATTAGGCTACTCCTATTCTGATACGGAAAAATATGGATTCTCTATTATGGATTCTCTATCAGTCCAGAACAGGGTCACTCCTTCTCCTTAGCCTATGAACATGCCGATAAAGCCCTGGGCGGTGATTATACTTTTGATAAATTAGTCTTTGATGGCAGAAAATTTATTCCTCTACCGCTCCCCTCCTCACATCAGGTCTTAGCCCTTCGCCTGGTAGCCGGCACCAGCTCTTCAAGCATATTAGAATCAGATTTAGATGGAGAAAAATTTAAATTGGGAGGTAATTATTCAGCGGACAATCTTAGTAATACTGATGTGAATACCTTCTCTCTGCGGGGTTATAAACCTGCTACCCTTGAAGGGAATAATCTTATCTTAACCAGCTTGGAATATCGCTTCCCCCTGGCCAATATCGAGCACAGCCTTAAACTTGGACCCCTCTTTATTTTTTTAGAAAGACTTTCCGGTGCCCTCTTTGTCGATATTGGAAATGCCTGGGAAAGCTCCAGCACAAATACAAATAAAACCAATGAAGAAAATGAGATTAATTCTATCTGGCAGGATTTTAAATCAAGTATCGGAGCAGAACTAAAAGCAGATTTTAATTACCAATACGACTCACCCTTTACCTTAAGGTTAGGGGCAGCCAAAGCCCTTACCGACCCCCACGGATATGATATCTACATCACCTTTGGCACTTCTTTCTAAAAAAGTGTCCTAAAAGTGCCTGGCACTTTTAGGACACTTTTTATCTTTTTTCTATTTCTATAATAGGCCGACTTTGCTATGGTCGCCTAAGGTGAACTCGTATACCCGGGGTAGGTCTTTAGAATGATAAATTTCCACCCCTTTTCCGATAAGGCACCTTTGCATTCGTCCCTTTATA
>PGYF01000056.1 GCA_002839535.1 Nitrospira bacterium HGW-Nitrospira-1 | reverse complement strand
CAGAGGGCATGCTTGATGCGGGGGTCAAGCCGGAGAATGACAGAATAAATTTGTTTTGACTTTTGACGCCCTGTGCTCTTGGCACAGGGTTCTTCACGATACCATAAAAAACAGAATAAGACTCTTAAACCCAAAAAATGCAAAATCCCGAAAAATGAGCGATTGATTTTTTATAGGCGAATATGCCATTCTAAACACAGAGTTTCAGAAGTTTTTGAACTGGTAAGGCCGCAAAGACTTTTAGCTTTGTGGTCTTTTTTATTAAGGCGATTTCTGCGGCGCCCCCCTTGCTGCTGCACTCGAGGGGGATATTTATTTTAGAGAAGATAATGACTAATAGAAATAAGTATGCTGCAAAGATGGCATTAAAAAAGCAAAGCAGGTTTGCTGCGGGTCTGGTTTCAGAACGGTTCCCTCAGGTTGCAGGCATTGTAATCCATATGACATATTATCAGAAAGGACCAAATCCTGTTCTTATGCTGTGTACGATAAATATCTTCCCTGCCTCTTATGCCTATTTTGAGATGGATTGTATGATAAAAGGCTGTAATGGAGGCGGTTTTGACCTGACTTCTGTAATTGCCGACATGGTTTCCACCCATAAGAAGGTGAAAAAGGGGGATATTGTTTGTCGTGGAAAAACCGATACCCATTCTTCTGACCATGCAAGTATTTCGTATGACATAGCGATACAGTATAACAAAGATAGACACGCATAAAGAAGAATTTGACTAAGAGGAGGACCTTTGGCAAGAGCTGGAGCATATAAGAGCGAGAAGAGAAAAAAGGAAGTATCGCGACAAAAAAAACAGGAAGAAAAGAGACAGCGGCGTCTAAAAAAGGACGCAACAACAGACGAGAAAGACGAACCAAAGATAATTGAAGAAAAAGAGTAGCAGTCACTTACCCCATTTCCCCTTTCCGCATTATTCCGGCCATAGTTTATGAATTATGCGGGTTAAGCAGCTTCGGTTTTTTTCTGTTTTTTTGCAGCAGCAGTTGCGAATACTTCCCGGGCATTAAATGTCCCGTCGATCGCCTGTAGAGGACATTTAGCTGTGCAGATGCCGCAGCCTATGCACCTTTCTTTATCTATAACATGTAATTTTTTCAACTCGCCTGACGGGGCGTCAACCGGGCATACCTTGGTGCATATCTGACAGCCAATACAGTTGTCAAGGACAAATGCCTTTGGACGTGAAGGTAAGTAGTCAACAATAGCCTTTGCAGGACATTTTGCTACACAAAGCCCGCAGACCCTGCACCTGGTTATATCAATCTTTGAGAAATTATTCCGGACTGCAAGCGCATCAAAAGGACATGCCTTTACACAGATGCCGCAGGCAATACAGCCGACATCACAGTTTTTCTTCGTTTCACCGCCTTTGTCCTTTGAATGACATGCCACAAGCACCATCTTTGATGCAGGCAGCACCTCGATAACCTTTTTGGGACATGCCTGCTCGCATTTTCTGCAGCCGGTGCATTTGACGATGTCCACGACAGGCAGGCCGTCGTCGCCCATCGTTATGGCGTTGAAAGGACATGCCCGCGAACACGTTCCATATCCAAGACAGCCATAGGCGCAGGATTTGTCGCCGCCACCAGCCAGAACAGCGGCCCTGCAGTCAATGACCCCTTCGTATCTGAACTTCCTCCTTGACTTGCTGTTTGAACCCTGGCACATAATCCTTGCAAACTCAGGCTCTTTTATCTCTGCCTTCTTGCCGGCAATCAGGGCAACAGCTTCTGCGCCTTTAGCGCCGGCGGGCGTGCAGAGATTGGGCGGAACATCAGGGTTTTTAACCACGGCTTCCGCATACTGCTCGCAACCGGCATAACCGCAGGCGCCGCAATGGGCGTGGGCAAGGACGTCCAAGACTTTTCCCACCCTCGGATCAATCTGTACGGCAAAACGTTTTGCCGCAAAGGCAAGTCCAAGGCCGAATACAGTCGCAAGACCTGCAAGAAATATCAGCGTCCACTTTATCAGCCCGGGCAGATCGACTTTTTCCTTTGCCTCAACCCCGCCTCCGACGCCGGCATAAAGTGAAGCGGCGAAAACAAGCAATAACGCAATGGTGATCAAGCCAATCTTTTTTATTTTTACGCCATGTGCCATTATTCCAACTCCTTTATTTCATAATACAGGATGCATGTTAAGATGCACCGGGTATCTTTTTATAACGTTATCAATCCCGAAAAACCGGTAAAGGCGAGGGCTATCAGGCCCGTAACAATAAAGGCCATCGGTAATCCCTTAAACGGCGCGGGGACATCAGCAAGCTCGAGTTTTTCCCTGATGCTCGCCATGATTATCAGGGCAAGCGCAAACCCGATTCCAGAACCAAACGCAAAGGCAAGGCTCTCTAAAAGCGAATACTTTTCACCGGCATTTACCAGCGGCACGGCAAGGATAATACAGTTCGTTGAAATAAGCGCAAGGTAAATGCCCAGCTTGTAATAAAGCCCGGGGGTTATCTTTCTCATGATCGTGTCCGACGCCTGCACCAGCCCGGCGATAATACCGATGAAGACGATAATCTTCAGGAAGGTGATATCAAGAGGTACCATAATGAAATTAAAGATGACCCAACTCATGGCAGCGCTGATCATCATAACTGCGGTGAAGGTGATACTCATGCCGACAGCAGTCTCCATCTTTTTTGAAACGCCGAAAAAAATGCAGAGGCCGAGAAACCTCGTAAAGACAAAGTTATTTATGAGTGACGCCGACAGAATCAGCTCAAAGAGTTTTATAAATTCGTTGCTCATCGCGTTCCTCCTTTTTAGTGCGATACGGGTGAAGTCTTCTTCATATACCTGGCGTCAATCCAGTTGAATAAGGCCATCAATATGCCCACGGCAAAGAAACCTCCTGCAGGCAGGATCAATATAAGGAGAGGCTTTGTATACACAATATGCATGCCCCACAATGAACCTTTCCCCAACAACTCCCTGAAGAAACTTATTACCGTAAGGGCAAACAGGAACCCTATTCCCATTCCAATGCCGTCTGCCATGGAAGGGATAAATTTATTTTTGCTTGCAAACATTTCGGCCCTCGCCAGAATTGAGGCAAAGGCAACGATCAACTGGATATAAAGCCCCATCTGTTTGTATACATCCGGAACCAGCGCAGCCATGGACATATCAGTAACCGTCACCCAGCCGGAAATGACCAGCATGAATATCGGCAGTCTGACTTTCGGCTGGATAACATTTCTCAGAAGCGATATGGTCAGATTCACCATCACCTGCACAAACAGGACCGCAACCCCCATTAACACACCGTTTTTCAGGTTATTGGTGACCGCAATGGAAGGACAAAGGCTGAGGGCAAGCTTGAATATGGTATTTTCCTTAATAATGCCGTTGAGTATCTGGTCCTTTAAATTAATTGTGGCGCCCTGTGACATTTCCCGTCCCCCCTTCTTTTACTGTCTTGATGAGGAAGTCCACCCCGTTCTTTACCGCATCTTCTGTCACCGCCCTGCTGGATATGGTTGCCCCGGAGATTGCCTGTATATATTCCGTGGTCTCTGTTTTCATCACCTTCAGATGCCCTAAATCCTTGTCTTTAAACTGGCCCTTGAAGGATTCAGCCTCTATCTCGTCTCCCAGCCCGGGTGTTTCGCCATGATGAAGGATATTTATCTTCTGCACCTTGAAATCCCTGTCTACTGCTATCAGCGTATCAATGTAGCTTGAATATCCCTTGCCAAAGGACTGGACAACATACCCGATTGTCTCATCGCTCTTTTTTGCAATAAAGTATTCAGCATGTTTTTCATGGGGCGCCCAGTCGCCTGCCTTCTTGATATCGTCGGCGTCAGGCATGAGTTGTTTTAGCGCCTGCTGTTTCGCCTTCTCGTTATTTTTAAATATCACCGGCGACGCCTTTGCATATACCAGGGCAAGGATCAATCCGCCAATAACATATATGATAACAAGGTTCAGGGTTATCTTGATAATATCCTTACCTGTCATTTCCTGTTCTCCTTTGCCTTAACCTGTTTTACAGCCCCGAAGACCCTTGACCTCACCCCGCGGTCGATGAGAGGAGCAAAACAGTTCATAATCAGTATCGCAAACATGACACCCTCCGGATAGCCGCCTTTCAACCTGATTAGCATGGTAAGAAACCCGCAGCCGATCCCAAAGATGATCTGTCCCTTTCTTATAGAAGGAGAGGTCACATAATCAGTTGCCATAAACCATGCGCCAAGCATCATACCGCCGCTGATGAGGTGCACGATCGGGTCTCCGGTGAACAGCGCCCCTTTTCCGCCGAACACCCATGCGATGACAGCGGCCGTACCCAAAAAGGATACCGGAATATGCCAGGTTATATACCCTCTGTAAAGCAGGAACAGTCCGCCGATGAGTATCGCGACCGCCGACGTCTCGCCGATCGAACCCGCCCTGTTTCCGGTAAGGAGATGTGTGTACAGATTAATCTTGTCGCCAAAGACTTCAATCAGCCTTGTTACCCCTTCCTCCTTCAATATCCCAAGAGGGGTGGCTGTTGTCTTTGCATCCATGGCAAGAAAAGCAGCGGCCGGCTCGTTCCAGATGGTCATTGCCTTTGGCCACGATATAAGCGCAAATGCCCTGCCGATAAGCGCAGGATTGAAGACATTAAACCCAAGGCCTCCAAAAAGCTGTTTTGTTATTACTATAGCGACAAAAGAAGCTATCACAGGGACATGCGCTGTAAAGGGGGAAAAAGACCAGAGCGACGCAGGCATGTTCATCCCAAGGAGAAGTCCTGTAAGAAAAGCGCTGCCGTCGCCGACAACAGATTTTTTCCCGACAATCTTTAGATAAAACCGTTCGGAAACTACACTGCTGACAATACACAGGGCAGTAATAAACAGCGCCTTGAGGCCAAAGAAATATATGCCTGCAAGGGCTGCCGGCAGAAGCGCCAGACTGACAGTCCACATAATGCGGCTTGTTGTTTCCTCACTCCTTACATGAGGGCTGACAGATACTATTAATTCATGTTCTTTTTTAACAGACATCTAACCTCCATCTAAACGTAATGCGTGACGCGTTATGCGTAACAGGTTTAAGGAATATTCTTTTTTAACCCATCACTCATTACGTGTTACGTGTCACGGTCTTTAAGGCTTAACCATTGATTTAGCCAATCTTATCAACTGCACAATTGGCCTCTTTGAAGGACACACATACGCGCAGGAGCCGCATTCAAAGCAGTCGAAGAGGTTATATTCCTTTGCGTCTTCATAAAATCCTTTTTCAGAGAGCACGCTTAACATCGAGGGCATAAGCCCCATCGGACAGGCGTCAATACACCTGCCGCACCGTACGCATGGGCCGAATTCATCTGCATGAACCACATCTGCTTCAGGCATGACAAGAATGCCCGACGTCCCCTTTGTAACAACAACATCAAGCGAGGAAAGCGCAAAGCCCATCATAGGTCCGCCTGAGATGACCTTCCCGACTCCGTCCTTAAAACCGCCGCATTCTTCTATCAGGTCAGAAATCTTTGTGCCTATCCTGACCATAAGATTTTTCGGCTCTGCTATGCCTTCTCCTGTAACCGTAACTACCCTTTCAATCAAAGGCTTGCCAAAACGCGCTGCCTCGTAGGTGGCCAGGGCAGTGCCGACATTCTGGACAACAACGCCAACGTCCATCGGCAGGGCACGGGGCGGCACTTCGCGGCCGAGTATCGCCTTTATGAGCATCTTCTCGGCTCCCTGGGGATATTTCACCTCCAGGGCCGGCGCCTCTATGCCTGCTTCACCTGATGCAGCCTCTTTCATCTTTGCCACTGCATCAGGCTTGTTATTTTCTATGCCGATATAGCCTTTCTGTACGCCGAGGATCTTCATCAGAATCTTGAGTCCCTCGATTATTTCCTTTGGCCTTTCAATCATCAACCGGTAGTCGGCAGTCAGATATGGCTCGCATTCCGCGCCGTTGATAAGAACAGCGTCTATCGATTTTTCCTTTGGGGGAGAGAGTTTCACTACTGTCGGGAATGCCGCGCCGCCCATTCCGACAATGCCTGCCGCCTTCACCTTTTCCTTAAGCGCATCCGGCGGGAGTCTCAGATAATCAGGATTGTCTTTCAGCGCAGCCCATTCTTCCTTAAAATTATTTTCGATTACCACTGAATTGACCATTCTTCCCATTGCATTTGGGAACTCGGCAATTGCAACAACCTTCCCTGATACAGACGCATGAACAGGCGATGAAACGAATCCGGCAGGCTCACCAACCACCTCGCCTTTTTTGACTTCCTGTCCGATGGAAACAATGGGATTACAGGGTGCGCCAATATGCTGACTGAGCGGGATAACGATGATCTTCGGCGGTTTTGATTCAACAATAGGATTGCTTGCTGCCAATGTCTTTTTGCCAGGCGGATGTATGCCGCCTTTAAATGTTGCAAGAGCCATCTGAAGATTTCCTCCCTTGGGATTTTAGGAGACCTAAAAAAGCCGTTATTTTTTACCACGCCCGCACTTTATAAGTCAAGCCTTGACTTGCTTGCTGTTACGCCAATTTAGAAATGTCCGCTTTTTACCAATTTAGAAATGTCCGGTTTTCATTTTACCTGATCAGCCCCTTTTAATGAATTGCTTCCTAATTT
>PGYF01000055.1 GCA_002839535.1 Nitrospira bacterium HGW-Nitrospira-1 | reverse complement strand
TCTATTGCTTCCCTGATCAATTGCATCTCGTCTTTCCTGAATTTTGATAAAACATACTCTTCCGCCGGCACAAACGGGTCACGGCCAATCCCTACCCTGATCCGGGTAAATTCCTGTGTCCCGATATTCTGTATAATTGATTCGATCCCCTTATGCCCGCCGGAAGACCCTTTCTTGCATATTTTCAGGCTTCCAGCCGCAAGGTCCAGGTCATCATGGATAACTATAAGCGCCTCAGGAGAGATATTCGATTTCTGCATTATTTTTCGGACTGCAATACCGCTCCTGTTCATAAAAGTTAAAGGCTCCAGGAAGATGATCTTCTCATCTCCCAGAGAGCCTTTACATATTTTATAATCTTCTTTTTCTTTACAATCCAACGGTTGTCTTCGAATACATTCTTCGACTGCCAGAAAACCGACATTATGTCTTGTCTTTTGATACCTGCTTCCAGGATTTCCAAGACCAACAATAAGCCACAAGTATTATTTCTCCTTCTTGCCTTTTCCCTTTTCTTCAACTGCTGCTTCTTCTTTCTTGCCTTTCTTTACAACTTCCGGCTCAGCCGCTACAGCCGCAGCCGCAACAGCTTCAGCCTCAGCCTCCGGAGCCGCCTCTGCAACCGGCGCAATCACCGTTACGATAACATCACCAGGATCGGTCAAAACCTTTATCCCCTCTTCGAATTTCAGATCACTTACACGAACAGACTGGCCCAACTCAAGTCTTGCAATATCAATCTCAATCTTGCCTGGGATCTTGTCTGGCAGGCATTCTATTTCCACCTCTCTGAGAGCATGTTGTAAAATGCCGGCGTCCCTCTTGACGCCTATGGGTTCGCCGACAGTCACCACATGGACCGTAACCTTGATTGCTTCAGTGAGCGAGACTTCAAAAAAATCCGTATGGAGCAGCTCTCTGCTTACAGGGTCCACCTGGAAATCCTTCAGAAGCGCCGGTTTCTTCCGGCCATCGGCAAAATGGAGATCAACAATAACCTGTTCTCCCGAAATAGTGTTTATAAGTTTGGAGAGTTCCTTCCTTGCCAGCTTTATTGACTGCGCCTTGCCTTCTCTATAGAGAACAGCGGGAATCATATCCTCTCTGCGTAAAGAGCGCGCTGCTCCTTTCCCTTGCACTTCCCTTTTTTCTGCATTTATGCTGAGCCTTTCCATTTTTCCTCCTATTTATAATTCTTCACTATACAAATAATGAACTGATAGATGATTCTTCATGAATTCGTTTAATAGCATCCCCAAGAAGAGAAGCTATGCTTAAAACCGTCAGCTTCCCGCACAGCGCCGCCTTGCTGTCCATGGGGATTGTATTGGTAACGATCAATTCTTCCATTGCAGAGTTGTTTATCCTTTCTATCGCCGCCCCTGAGAGCACCGCATGAGTACAGGCAGCTGAAACCCTCTTTGCGCCCTGCTCTATCAGCGCATGAGCCGCCTGTGCTATTGTCCCTGCCGTATCCACCATATCGTCAAGGAGAAGGGTATCTTTATTGACCACATCCCCGATAACATTCATCACTTCGCACTCGTTGGCCTTTTCACGTCTTTTATCTATAATTGCGATGGAACAGTTCAGCCTCTTTGCAAAGGCCCTGGCGCGCTCCACGCCTCCGGCATCAGGAGAGACTATCACGAGATTGTCGGAGACATATTTTTTCTTTATGTAATCAAGCAGCACAGGCGCAGCATAAAGATTATCAACCGGTATATTAAAGAACCCCTGTATCTGTCCGGCGTGCAGGTCAACTGTAAGCACCCTGTTTGTCCCGACTGCTGTTATCAGGTCAGCCACCATTTTGGCTGATATCGGCACCCTCGGCTGTACCTTTCTGTCCTGTCTGGCGTAACCGTAATAAGGAATAACAGCGGTTATCCGCCCGGCAGAGGCCCTTTTCAGCGCATCGATAATAAGCAGCAGCTGCATAATACTGTCATTGACAGGCGTACAGGTTGACTGAATGACAAAGGCATCGGAACCTCTTGCATTCTCATTCAGCCTTACCATAATCTCGCCGTCACTGAACGTGGAGACCGTAGTGTCCCCCAAAGCAAGATTCAGGTGGGCTGCAACCTCTCTTGCCAGCTCCCTGTTGGAAGCGCCTGTAAAAAGCTTTAGATCCTGCGGCATTTTCTCTCCTGTAATTCTCAGTTAATAGTCGTTAGTGAATAGTTTTTACTAACGACTATTAACTGTTCACTATTTTTTTAATTCCCCATCTCCTTTATCCTCTCCCCTCGGAGGGAGAGGGTTGGGTGAGGGTGATTACGCTTGACCCCCGCATCAAGTGCGGGGCAGGCTCCCAATCCAGGATAGGGTATGGATTCCCCGATCAAGCATGCCCTCTGACTTGATCAGGGGGTCGGGGAATGACGGTTTACGTATAGCGTAATTTATACACAGACACTAATTGCTGCTGTGGCTGGGGCGGGAGGATTCGAACCTCCACATGGGAGCTCCAAAAACTCCTGACTTGCCGTTTGTCGACGCCCCAATATGCTTATATCCGGGAAACCGAAAATGTCATTCATGCTTCATTTCCCATTCCCAATCCCTCGCTGCAATTCAGCGTCCTGACAACCCTGCACCATTTCCCTTGCAGGTTTTTAGATGCCCTGTCAGCTTCTTCTATTGAATGAAAAACACCGAACACTGCCGACCCGCTCCCGCTCATCAAAGAAAATACCGCGCCATTTTCGAGCAGTATTCTCTTGACCTCGCCAACTACCGGATATTTTCTGACAACAACATCTTCCAGGTCATTAAATACTGTATGGCGCAGGAAAGTGAAGTCCTTTCTGCCAAGAGCTTGACAGAAAAGTTTAATATCAACAGGTTTTTTTGTCAACCCTGTTTTATAAGAACTGTATGCCCAGGGAGTAGAAACCGGCACATCCGGCTTTACCAACAGAATAACCGCTGAACCTTCTGCATTCAGTTCCGTCACCTTTTCACCCCGGCCTTCAATAAGCGCAAGCGGTCCGCCAAGAAAAAACGGCACATCTGATCCAATACCTGCGGCAAGCCTCATAAGAGTTCCTTTATCAAAGTTCAGCCCCCACAGCCTGTTCAGACCTATGAGTGCAGATGCAGCGTCACTGCTTCCTCCACCGAGGCCCGCAGCAACCGGTATATTTTTCTTCAGCTCAATCCTTGCGCCGTACTTATACGATGAAACCGCCTTCAGCAAGGCAGCGGCCTTGTGGACAAGATTTGCCTTGTCGGGAATATCCAGGTCAGACAGCACATGGATATCTTCGTCTTCTTCAAAAGAGAGCAGGTCGAAAAGGTCAACACACTGCATGGCGCTAACAATGTTGTGGTAGCCGTCCTCCCTTGAATTCAGAACAGACAGAAACCAGTTTATCTTTGCCGGAGCCTTAAGAGAAATTTTCATATCAACCGAAAGTTCAGGTAACATGCAGCGAGAATAAGATCATCTTTTCATAATTGACTTCAGGCTTCGGATCTTTTGCTCGACCCTTTCTTTTAAGCCTTCTTCTTTGCCGGAAGACAACAAAGACTTCTCCCAATATTCAATTGCCCTCCCGGATTCACCAAGCTCTTTATAAGCCTCGCCAAGATGCTCCAAAACTACAGGGTCGTCTTTCGTTATCTCAACAGCCTTCTGAAGGGTTTTCATGGCCAGTTCGTACTTCCCCTGTCTGTAATACACCCACCCAAGACTGTCAATGATATAACCGTCATCGGGCTTAATCTCAAGCGCGCGCATAATGAGCTTGTATGCCTCCGCAAGATTTATATTTTTTTCAGCATAAGAATATCCAAGATAGTTAAGCGCAGCCGAATTTTTCGGATTGATCTCAACAGCCTTCTTCAACTCCTCCGCCATTGCATCGAATCTGCCGGTCTTGTCAAATACAACGGCAAGACTGAAATGCAAGGCGTCATTTTCGCTGAACTTTAAAAGGGCGCCTGCAAGCGTTGATTCCGCCCTGGCATATTCCTTAAGCTTAATATGCGTCTCAGCCAGATACAGGTAAATATCCGGATTTTCTTTTTCAAATGCGAGTATCTCCTCATAAACTTTTATTGCATCCTCATCCCTTTTCATCTTTCCATACACATATGCAAGATGCAGGAATGCATTGATATTCTCAGGCTCCTTCTTGAGAATCTTTTTCAGCTCTACAACAGCTTCATCATACTTTTCCATTTCTTCCAGAACAAGGGAAAGATAGTAACGGACACTTATGTTTTCAGGATCGCCTTCAAGCGCAGTCCTTAACTCCTGAAGGGCGTTTTCATACTGTTTTTCTTCAAAGTAGATCATGCCTATCCTGACATGTATCCCGGCATTTCCGGGATTCTTCCTGCTCAAGCCCTTTAAGGTTACTAACGCCTTGCCCGCATCTTTCTGTTTCAGGTAGACCCTGACAATTCTTTCCATGGCCTGGTCATTATGCGGATTGATGGTCAATGCCTTTTCATAATTCGTCAACGCCTCCGGCAGATCCTCCGTAATCTCGCTGATTATCCCGAGCTTGAAATACGCTGCTTCAAGGTCAGGGTTGACCGCAACAGCCTTTTTCAGGTAATCCGCTGCCTTTCCATATTCTTTCCTGTCCATATAAATAGCGCCGAGCAGGTCCATAGCCTGAAAAGTCTCAGGGGTCTCCTTCAGGAGGTCATCAAGAAGTTCAACCGCACTGTCAACTTCATTGTTATAGTAATAGAGCCCTCCGAGAATAAAAACAGCGTCTTTATTCTTAGGCTCGATTTTTACGATTTTCTTATAGATTTGTATTGCGTCTTGAACCCTTCGCTGGTTTTTGTATATCTCCCCTGCCAGGAGCAGCGCGCGCATGTCATCAGGACTTTCTTTCAAAATTTCTTCCACAAGGGCAATGGCGTCCTCAGCCTTGCCGGCATAGTACAACGCATAGCCGATTTGCATCTTCAGGTAAAGGGAATCAGGGTCAAACTCCAACGCCTTTTTATAATTTTTCAGGGCCTCTTTCCAATCATTATCAAGAGCAGCCTGGTATCCAAGAATATAGTAATAATGCGGCTCAGATGAAGGCGCAGACGCCTTTTCCCCTGTATTTACCTGACTAAAGGCGCAAGAAGAGAGCAAGAAAAACAGTAATACCGCAGGCAAAAATAATTTCATTTTTAATTATTACATAAAAGAATTTATTTGTTCAAAGAATACCGTCGAGGACGTCTTTCTGAAGGGGACCGTAAGCAGTAATCGCCGGCGATTTTTTTGTGAGCAATCTTTCTGAAAGCTCTTTTATCTGTTTCATGCCGACCATTTCAACCGCCTTACTGATTTCATCAGGAGAAATATACCTGTTGAAATAGATTTCCTGACGCGCGATATTGTTCATGCGGCTATTTGTTGATTCAAGTCCAAGGATCATATTTCCTTTAAGGTGTCTTTTTGCCTTATCGAGTTCAGCCTCTGTAAGGGTATCCTTTAAAGACAGCATTTCAGCGATAATAAGTTCGGCAACCTCTCTAATCCGTTTTTTGCTGACCCCTGCATAGACCCCCCATAAACCGGTATCAATATACATGGATGTATATGAATATACGGAATACGCCAATCCCCTGTTTTCCCGTATCTCCTGAAATAGGCGCGAACTGACTCCGCCGCCCAATAAGGTATTGAGGACAAAAAGCGCGTATCTGTCTTCGCTTGTTTGTGAAACCGAAGGGACGCCGATACAGATATGCGCCTCTGAAATATCCCTGGCGTATATCTTTACATCACTTCTGAATTCCGGCGGAGGACCTTTCCTGGGTTCAGAGCCTCTCCTGAGTCCCCCGAAACGCTCTCGCAGCATTTCCAGCAACTTAGCAGGCTGAAACTCCCCTGCGCAGGAGATGACAATATCCTTTGTGCCGTAATATTTGCTGATGTGGCGGATTACATCTTCCCGGGTAAAAGAAGCGACTGTATCCCTGCGTCCGAGAATCGACTGGCCAAGTCCAACATGTCCCCAGATGGTCTGATTAAAGAGATCATGAATATGGTCATCAGGCGTATCTTCAACCATTTTGATCTCTTCTTTTATGATCTTCTTCTCTTTTTCCAGTTCATCTTCAGGAAATGTGGAATGGACAAAGATATCCGACAGGAGTTCAACACCCTTTTCGAGATATTCATCAAGCACCTTGATATAAAATGCGGTATTTTCTCTCGAAGTAAAGGCGTTCAGGTCACCTCCCATCGTATCAATCTCCACGGCAATATCCTTTGGAGACCGCTTCTTTGTGCCTTTAAAAAACATGTGTTCAAGAAAGTGAGATATCCCATTCTCTGCCGGCTTTTCATGGCGTGAGCCCACCTTGACCCAGACGCCTAAGGCAACGGAACGGACATTTTTAAAAGGTTCCATTACCACAGGGATGCCGTTTTCGAGATATTCTTTGACAAACATTCCTCGTCTCCTCAATAGTTCAGACATAATAGGTCTAAAATAAAAAAGGGGATACCGCTATCCCCTCAAAACATGCTCATGCATATATAATCATCCGGCTGTCAGGTTTTCTCCTGCATGGCCTCTTTTCTGCTTAAGCGGATACGGCCTGTTTTATCTATCTCTATCACCTTCACAAGCACCTCATCCCCTTCATTGACCTCATCCGTCACCTTTGCCACTCGCTTGTCAGACAGTTGGGAGATGTGGACAAGACCTTCTGTGCCGGGTATGATCTCAACAAAGGCCCCGAAATCCATTACCTTCTTGACCTTGCCGAGATATATCTTGCCGAGTTCTGCCTCAGCAGTAATATTATTAATAATATCTATGGCCTTCTGGGCTGCCTCGCCATCCACGGCAGCGATATTGATCAGTCCGGTATCGTCTATATTGATCTTCACCCCGGTCTGTTCTATGATGCCCCTGATGACCTTGCCGCCGGTTCCGATAACATCGCGTATCTTGTCCTGCTTTATCTGCATGGTATAGATTCTCGGGGCATGTTTGGCAAGGTCGGTGCGCGGCGCATCAAGAGTTTCCCTGATCTTTCCAAGGATAAAGAGCCTTCCCTGCCTTGCCTGCTCAAGGGCTTTTTCCATGATTTCATGTGATATGCCGCCTATTTTTGTGTCCATCTGGAATGCGGTAATGCCGTTTTCCGTTCCTGTAACCTTAAAGTCCATATCACCGAGATGGTCCTCAAGTCCGAGGATATCGGTGAGGACAACCACCTTGTCCCCTTCTTTTATAAGCCCCATCGCAATGCCGGCAACCGGCGCCTTTATTGGAACCCCTGCGTCCATCAACGCAAGCGTGCCGCCGCATACTGTTGCCATGGAAGAGGAACCGTTGGATTCCAGGATGTCGGAAACTATCCTGACCGTATAGGGAAACTCTTTCTTGGTAGGCATAACCGCCTTCAAAGCCCTTTCAGCGAGTATCCCGTGGCCTATCTCCCTTCTGCCAGGACCCCTGAGCGGTTTTACCTCTCCCACACTGAACGGCGGGAAATTATAGTGAAGCATAAAGGTCTTGTGTGTTTCTCCGTCCAATGAGTCAATCCTCTGCTCATCGTCAGATGTGCCGAGGGTCACAACAGCAAGACACTGTGTCTCTCCCCTGATAAAAAGAGAGGAACCGTGAGTCCTTGGCAATAAACCAACTTCGGAACTGATCGGACGTATCTGGTCAGGAGTCCTGCCGTCAGCCCTGACGTTATCATTCAGGATCATATCTCTTACAAGGTTTTTTTCTATATCATTAAAGACGCCTGCAATATCCCGGGATATATCCTTTTCACCTGTGTTTACTGTATCGATCACTTCACGGAGTATTCCATCAAGCTCTGCCTGTCTCATCATCTTGTCAGGGATGACAATCGCTGTTTTAATCTTGTCGAGGCAGATTTCTTTTACCTTATTTTTCAGGCCCTCATCCTTGACCGGCGCAACTACCACCCTCTTTTCCTTGCCTGCAGCGGCCCTGAATTCATTCTGAAACCTGCATAGCTTTTTGATCTCCTGATGCGCTATATCAATAGCCTCCAGCAGGTCTGCCTCACTCATCTCCTGAACGCTTCCTTCGACCATTGCCACGGCGTCTTCAGTGCCTGCAACCACAAGGTTGCAATCGCACTCCTCTGTCTCCCGGAGGTCCGGATTGATCACAAAGGCGCCTGAGATCCTGCCGATTCTCACCGCTGCCACAGGACCGTTAAACGGTATGTCTGAAATGTGAAGCGCTGCGGATATTGTTACAATGCCGAGGATATCAGCAATATTTTCATCGCCATAGGAAAGAACACTCACAATCCCCTGGGTCTCACAATTAAAACCCTTTGGGAAAAGAGGCCTGATCGGCCTGTCGATCAAACGTGACGTCAGGGTCTCCTTTTCCGTAGGCCTGCCCTCTCTCTTGAAAAAACCACCGGGGATTTTGCCTGCTGAATAGGTTTTTTCCTGGTAATCTATGGTAAGAGGGAAAAAATCAATCCCTTCTCTTGGGGTCTTGCTGCTCACTGCTGTGGCAAGCACAATAGTATCTCCATACTGGGCAACAACAGAACCATCAGCCTGTCTGGCCATCTTGCCGGTTGACAGACTCAGTTCCTTACTACGAACATCAACAACACTTTTTATCATATTTTTCTATTTCCTTATTCCAAGCCGACCAATAACATTATCGTATCGCTCTTTATTTTTAGATTTAACATAGTCAAGTAATTTTCTTCTCTGACTTACTAATTTCAACAGGCCTCTTCTGGAATGGTGGTCCTTTACATGCGCCTTGAAGTGTTCGGTAAGGTATCCTATCCGGTTGCTCAGAATGGCTATCTGCACCTCAGGCGAGCCTGTGTCTCTTTCGTGCTGCTTATATTCACTTATAATATTTTGCTTTTTTTCCTTGTCGATTCCCATACAATCACCGCCTTTCAATTATAGATTAGACTCCGTCAGATGTTTATAACATTAGCATATGCTGTCTCCTTCTGTAAAGATTACGAATTGCCTCATCTAAAATCTACATGAAAGTGAATCGTTGCCTCATTTAAAAAACTATACGAAAAAATATCAAAATAGTCTCTCATAAATCAAAAAT
>PGYF01000054.1:5335-13487 GCA_002839535.1 Nitrospira bacterium HGW-Nitrospira-1 | reverse complement strand
GACCGGGGCCGGATTTTGCATATTTTATGTGTGCATCATAAATTCCGTAATTCCTGCCTTTTTTCCCGCCTGAACCTTGCTTTTTAAAAACCTCTTTCAGGAATTGGCAAAGGTGCTTGGCGTGACACCGCAAGCCTTATATGCTTCTTCCATCCGCATTGCATCGGATAATGTGATTCGCCCAGAAGATTTGGAACGATGGTGTGCACAATATGTTGTTTAAGTTGGCAACGTCCCCTACTTTTCTCTAAGTTTCATAATTATCTCTTCCATAGGGACAGAAGGATGTTTGCCGTCTGAAACCCTTTGAAGGCATTCATGTCCATGCGAATATAATTCAATTGCATTTTTTGGGTCAAGACAACAGCTTCATCTGAAACATAAACCAGCAGGGTTCCCTCAATTCGTCAATAAAAAATAGCGTAACGGAAGATAAAGAATTTCTTCACTAAAGCGGCAGGCCAGATCGCGTGTTATGACAACGCCAAAATCAAGTTTATACTTTTTCATGAAATGTTTTAGCCCTGTAGCTTTGTCATCAGATTTTCGATGCTTTACTTCAACAGGCAGATATCTGTTGCCGCCATAGGTAACTACAAAGTCGACTTCGTTTTTCTTTTCACGGTAATATGCGACTTCAATTACTTCAGGCCATTTGCAGATCTCATGTGCAACAAGATTTTCGGCATACATGCCCATCATAACCGGATTTGCGGTAAAATCATACCATGTCTTCAGCACTGCATTCCTGAGCGCCAAATCTACAGGATAGCACTTAATGTTTCCCTGGCGCACTCTCAGAGGCTGATGACTGAATTTCTGTATACGAATAATCAAGTCAGTCATGATTAACCGGGGGAGATTCTCTTCGACGATACGCCGCTCAACGCCGATTTGTTTTGACAGAGTGGACATGTTGATTTCCATACCAGGATGAGCCAGAAGGTAAACAAAAAATCTCAGCACGTTTTCCGGTTTTCGATATTGGGTGAGGGCCATAAGGTCCTCATAAAGGACTTTCCGCACCTGTTGTTCCATCAAATATTCTATTTTGCGTACAGGATCAGCCAACGACCAGACCTCCGGAAAGCCTCCTTCTCGACAGTAGGAGACAATCGCCTGGCGGACATCATTTTCAAAGGTCGAGAGTTCAATTTCGAGTTGTTTGATAGAGCCGACTATCTCCTGCCAGTTGCCATCCATCAAGGATTGACGGAGCCCGAAGTGCTCGCCTACAATAGTTGCAAACTCGGGGCGGTGACGCAGACGATAAAAGCAGTATTCCCGAAAACTAAATGGTAAAAGGTGGCGGTCTTTGATCCTGCCTAACAGACTTTCCTGGCTTTGTCTGAAAATAGCTGAAGACGCTGATCCTGATATGATAAAACGTACCGGAAACTTCAGGTCATAATATCGTTTAAGATACAATTCCCACTTGGGCAACCTCTGAATTTCGTCGAGAAAAAAATACCTTGGTGTTCTATTCTTTGAATCAACCGTCATCTTTTCTATTAGTCTGTCGAAAATAACTCTCTGCAGATCTTCTGATCCATAGACTTCGGGATCGTCAAAAGAGAAATAAAGGATGTGTGAAGGGGCAATGTCCAGCTTATCCAGCAGATAACATATTACCTGCCTTAAAGCGGTCGTCTTGCCTACACGTCGCGGCCCTGTTATGGATATGATTTGGGGGAGTTCCTTGATATCGGAAAGCACTTCCTGTACGACAGGCCGTTGATAATCCGGCAGGTCTTCACGCCAGCGGCCCCGGTGGTCGTCCCACCATGGATTGTAAAGCTTAAGCAAATTGCCAAGGTTTTTATCGGGCATATCTAACTCCCTGTTCTAATAGAATATTTCAGCTTCCGGCAAATTATGTGCCTTATACCGCTCATATTTTGCATTTACCCATTATTTCTTTATATCGTAATATGTTACGAGCGACCACTAACTTTCCCCCTCCACAATTGCAATCTCTTACTGCGTCAGCCTGTCTGACCGGTAGGCAGGGACGTAGAGGGCATAGACCATTTCGTCAATGAAACTGTAGTTTTTGCGCTAATAGTCATTGATAGGGCTCCCACCCCATTTTAATGTGCCAGTTTTTACTCTTGTAAATCGTAAGGTGCCCACGCCTTGCCATTACAGCAATGACATCAGCCACTTTGCGGGCAAACTGCTTATGAGGCAGTCCTCTTGTGCGAATCTTCCAGCGTTTAAGGATATAGTCTCTTACGCATGTTTCATTCGGTTTTTCTTATTGTATCTTCTTGTTGAGCTCCATCAGGATGGTCTGCATTAAAAGGTCGTATCCCCATTCTGTCAAGCGCTGTCCACAGTGATTCCAGTGCGGTAGCTGGGTTTGCATAATACTGGCTTTCTCTGATGCGAACAAATCGCCAGCCACACCTCTCCAGTTTTCTTTGCCTGTCCATATCAGCAGCATACTCGTTAAGACCATGCCAGAAATCACCATCACATTCAACTGCAAATTGTGCTTTGTTTCCTTGAACCACCAGGTCAATACGCTTGTCGGCAAACTTGAACTGGGGAACAACCTTAAAGCCATGGCTTGCAATATTTAAAGCCACATCAACCTCGAACCAGCTATCGAAGGGTTCGGGCGGTTTTTCGATTGACCTATTAGCCCGCAAGGCCATTTCCCGAAGGATATCTTCTCCGAGAGGGATCGCCATTGTAGGCTTTGCATTATAGAAATAATCAAGCAATCGTCGTCTGAAACACTGACCGCCCAGATGATTTCCAGTAACAGAATGAAATAGTATCATCTGATCTCGTGCGCGACTTGCCGCAACATTAAAACGTCGCCGGTCGGATTCCTTTGTTAAGACACCAATGCGCTCATTGGGTGCAGCAACCATACTCAGGAAAATCACATCTCTCTCGTCGCCCTGAAAACTGTAGGGGTTACCACAAATAAGTCGTCGTTTATTCATCTCCTCTGCGCCAAGCCGGCTCAAAAGCATTTCCTCTATCAGATATGCCTGTGCCTCACCCTGCAAAACAATTACACCCATGGTCATTCCCTGATATCTTGAATCTTTGCAGTACCGAATAACTTCATTCACAAGAGCTTCTGCCTCGGGTTTGTTTCTGACCTTTTGTCCATCGCCTTCCTTATAGCCCTTTTGAAGATAAATTGATCTCAGAGGTTCCAACCTGTCTGGTGGATATTGCCTTAAAGGGATGAGTGGATCGGTAGTATAGCAAAGGCTGTTGCTAAATTCGATAATCTCCGGCATGCATCGAAAATGCTCCCGTAGCGTAATCTTAGAGCCAAATCTTATTCCTCCGTGATCGAAAAGGCTTGATTCTATATCAAATGAACTAGCATAGCTAAAGTCATAGAGGTAGTTCCGTATAAGCATTTGAACATCAGCTCTGTTGACTCCCACCGCCTCTGGACTTATCTGTTTGTCGTCGCCGACAATCAACGTGCGATTGCCGAGGTACAATAAAGGCAGTGCCTCAGGTCCGCACTGTGAGGCTTCGTCAACTATGACTACATCAAAAATTCCCGGACCAGCCTTGACCGTTTCATAAACACGATGAAGCGGCATGATCCAGGCTGGCACAGCCTCACGACATTCATTAAGATGGCGTTGAGCATTCATGCGATGTACATGAGCATGCTTACCAGTACCTTTTCCAAGTTTTTTCATTGATAATTGCCAAGCCATAAGGTTTCTCGTATGCCCAACGGTCATACGAGAAAAACAGAACTTCCAAGCTTTTATTGAGGCCAACTCTGAAATGTCTTTGCGAATATCATCAGCAAGGCGTGCAGAAAGCTTGGTTAAACTCTCAGCATCGGCCCCAAGAAAGTCATGAAGCCAACTTCTTCCGCGTGCCCAGAACCAAGCTTTATCCAAATTCTTCAGATGCTCAGACCATTTGATAGGATCACTACAACGGGCAAGGCTTCCAGCTAATAATGGAGCAGCTTCAGCCAACTTCCCAATCATCTCTCTCTTGTTCCTGACTAACAAAGCCTTCTGTTGCATGGTTTCAACTTGATTTATCAACTTTATATATTGGTCTATATCCCTCTTGTTGAGAGTCTGCAAAACCTGAGCAGCAATTGGGTGCATATTGGTTCGCACTTTTATAGCTGTCAATTTTGCGATTATCGAAGCAATCTCTTTTTCAATCGTACACAGATCAAGTCCGGCAAGAACAGACAAACAAATTTCATGAAATCTGCGCAGTGAAGTCGTATCTTCCCAACCGGGATTGCCGAGGCCATTCATTGACTTCATATTGTTCCTAACAATATCTTTTACATCATAGAGATTGAGGACAGCTTGTAGTGCTTCATGCAATTCCTTAATCTCTGCAACTTGAAGCGGATATGGGCTGTCCGGTCGGGGTGCTTTCCCTGTCCACAGCAACCATATATTCTCAAGTCGGCGTTGAACAGTGAGGTAATCGATCAATTTTTTCAAGGTAAAAATATCCGAACAAGTACTTCCGTCAACTTTGACCTTCTTGATGAAATCGCCATGATCTCTAACAGGCTTTGGCTTGAAGAACAGAAAGCCTGTTCCACCGCCAGTCTCAAAATGACTCCTGAGCGCCCTAGCATCATTCAGGAGTTTCTTCTTATCCATATCAGGGGGGATGGATAAATCATACATGTAAACTGCCGATGCTAATTCATGAAGACCCTTGGCAAGTGTGGAAGAATGTTTAAGAAGTTCTCGCCATGGCATATCCTTGTCTGTGAGGACATCATAGACAGCATGCCTAATCCATTCTATCGGTCTTTTCTGAATATTTTCTATTGCGATAATAAGATCGTCAATACTCTGGGTAAGCAACCGGATAAATCCCTTCTCAGCCTTTAACAATACCCGCGCTTCTGTTGATTGCAGCAATTCAGCATTTGAAGCAACCAACTCCTTTCCAGCACGCTCTCTTCCAAAAAGAGATTTAAGTTGCTCTATTTCCGGCAGGTCTGTTTTGGGATCAGGAAGAACAAGGCTCAATTGTCTCTCTGTCTCGCCGTCAATTTGAACAATGTCGCGGCAGAGAGAACTTATCTCTTCTCTCGATAGTGGCAGTTTAACATCAGGGGATATTGCATCTTGCAGCCACGCAAACACGTCCTCTTCTTGCTTTAGTCTGCGAGCGATTTCAGCAGCCGTACCGCTATATTTTCCATCTGCAATTGCGTGCTTGTAGATTTCTTGCTCTCTGAGTGCAATAATCTTGGCATCAGTCTCTGCCTTGTCTTCTCGATTATCTTTGATATGTCTTTCGAGCTGAGCAATCTGATTGATTGCTTCGTCATTATGCCATCTATCATGTTTTAGTAAAATGCCACGGACGCTCTCCTCCATAGATACTTTTTCTTCTGGACCACTGCCTAACAGGTTGATGCAGAGAGGTTTTATGTCGACTGGCAATTTGTCATGCAGTACTTGCAGCGCACGCGGTGTTTTTGCAGTGACAAGAACTCGTTTACCCGTTGCAAGCAGATGACAAATAAGGTTGGCGATGGTATGGGACTTGCCTGTACCAGGCGGCCCTTGGACCAGAACACCCCGCTGACTGCTTAGCGTCAAGATAATTCGCCGCTGTTCTTCATTGGCCAGAAGAGGAAAATAGATCTCGGTATCTTTCATGTTTACAGCACTTTGGCCGTGTTCTATATCCGAGTTTTTCCCATCGGGCAATATTTCTGAGAGATCAAGAAATTCAGTTGGAATCTTTGCCCCTGCCTCTATTTGCTTTCTAATTCCTGATAGTAACTCCTCGAGCCCCTTCATTGATCTCTTGCGAAGTATTAGGGCAGGCGCATATTCTACAAGGGGTTTGTTACCAATATTGCCGGTTGGTTCTGAGTGATCTGCGAAATATTCGCCTTGTCCGCAGTCTGCTAGGGAATTCGCAATTGCGGTGAGAAGAGCGTTCATAGATGCTCGTTCCCATAGATTATCTCGTAACTTTCGGCCTTCTTCTTTAAGTTTTTGTGAATCAGGGGGCAAATCTCCTGTATCCAGCATATCAAATTCCACTTCCACCTGATCGCCATCTGCGGAAGGTCCAACAGTAAAGATACCCCGATGCGGCTCAAAGGAAAGAGATGCCTTAGCGGAAATCAGATGTCTCTTTGTTTCGTATCCCGCTTGAGTCCGCCAAGTAAGAAGCCCGAAACAAAAAACCAGCTCATACTGCTCGCCAAGCTTTTGCTGTTCCTGATAAATAAAAAAAAGGTCCGCATAGACTTTTTGAACTGCTGAATATCGGCTATACTGTTCTGTCCAGGGAAGCCATTGTTTATCAATATACTCCTCCCAGATTTTCTGTATTTCAGGGAACTCATTGAGAGAAAGGTTCAACTGGGAGGAATATTTTTCGCCTGTTTCTTCGTTTTGTTCTTCGCGGATTATACTAATATTTTCTTTCAGCAGAGGAATGTCTTTAATGTTTCTCAAGGTATCGTGGTCAACCCAATCACGGCATTTCTCGGGAATTTTAGGTAGCGGAGGTTCGGGAAACTTCTTTATTTCAATCCAAACATCATCACTGTGCTCCTCATTTGCCCCCCATACGCGAGTGTAACAATTCTTTTCACGTGGTATTTCACATATCCACATTTTCTTGTGATATTCATCAATGCTTCGAATAACCTTGGAACTGAGGTGAGATAAGGCGGATAAAAAATCTACCAGTCGGAGTATTTTTTCTCTCGCGGTATTGTTAAGAGACATATCGTCGTTAGTCACGCTACCTCCCCACCGCAAGAAATATTCCCTCCTGCTAAATACCCTATATGGTTGAATCGTAAATTCATACCCTTCAATCAATAAACAATTTTATACTATAGCGCTGCTTTTTTACAGCCTTTTTTTGATTAACAGTAATTCATCTGTTATTATTATTTATGCTTAAGGATAAATTATTATCACTCATACCGCTCACAAATTTTGATGTTTAATCAACGATTATTTATTGCTCAACCCTGCAATGCAAAATTTAACTTCTAAAAAATCGCTGGTAAATGTTTTAGGCGTGGTCTATGTCCACACCAAAACCAGCGATGGGGGCGATCTGTATCTCACCCGTTTTGCAGAACCATACGCTGAACATTTCGAGATTGATAACTGGTATGAGCGGAACTGGTTTAACGAACATAAGATAAGGCTGATCGGGACAAGTTCGGTTTACCGGGTCCCTACCAAAGAGATAAATGGGGAAAGCCTTGATCTGGTAGTCAAGAACTGTAGAGTGGGAGAGGATGTCCCTATAGAGACCCACACACTGCAGGAGTTCTGCGATGCAGAGTTTAACAGCCCGTGGGAAGAGTTTGCCCTGGTTATGGAAATGCAGGAAGGCCTGTACGGGCCGAGAGAGATAAAAGTAAAAACGCAGCAACCGCTGGCCATTTATGTTCCACCGGAGAAGATGCAGCCATGGCAAAGCGGCAGATCACGTTCAAAAATTAACCGGATACGGGCAAAAACCCCAGGGATCGATCTGGACATCCTGAAGCAATACAAACTGATTTATAAGTGGATAAAGGGGAAAAACCTTCCGGAAGTTTTCGAGCGCATAGATATGGACGATGAAGAAATAACCCGCCATCTTAAAGCCATCAATTACCAGGCGCTCTCAGCCCTTGGCAGGAAAGGTTATTTGGTGGCTGATATGAAACCCGAGCATATCATATTCAGTGAAGCTGACGCCCTGCGCATTGAGGAGACAGGCCGGTCTCAAAATAATATTGATGCATATAAAAGACAGGTGGAACTTTTGTATCAATTAATTAAAGACGGCCATTATTCGGTGGTTGATTACGAACTGCTTCTGCGGACAGTTGAACACGACAATGAGGTCAAAAATTCCAGAAGACATCACTATCTGGATGACCAACGGGACCGTTTCAAACCAACTTCTTTGCCTGCCCATTTAAAGAGGATCGAAATCTTTGGGGTGCCTTACATTTATGGTCATGCCGAAAGCACAGGGGGACATCTGTGGGTAGTTGGGGAAAATGCCCGTTTGTTCGATTATTTTCTCCCCGAAAGGTGGAGAAAGACCCCGTCCCTGAAATTGTCCGATAAGAAGGAAGTATTTTATACCATCACAAAGGACAATATTCATCTTGTCTGGAAGACCTCCCGCG
>PGYF01000054.1:4597-5190 GCA_002839535.1 Nitrospira bacterium HGW-Nitrospira-1 | reverse complement strand
AACGCCGGATATGACGGGTCTTTGCTAAAGGCAAATGACCTCCTGCTGGCCGTTGACAGCAAAGGGAAGATTATGAATAATAGTTACGGCGAACCCGTAGTCTTCATATGTAATTTCGAACTTATATGGAAAATTCCCGAAGAAAGGTTTTAATAAAGGCGAACAATTTTGGATGCTACATCAGCAGACGTCATAAGAAGAATTCTCATCTCAGCCATCCCTATCCTGATAGCGATCACCTTTCATGAGGTCTCGCATGGTTTTGTTGCATACAAACTCGGCGACCCAACCGCAAAGATGCTCGGCAGGCTCACCCTCAATCCGATAGCGCATATAGATATTTTCGGGACAATCCTGCTGCCTATGCTTTTAGTAATCGCGACGAACGGACAGTTTGTCTTTGGCTATGCAAAGCCGGTCCCGATAAACCCGATGAATTTCAAAAACCCCAGGCAAGGCATGGCTATATCAGCGGCAGCAGGGCCTGTAACGAATATAGTCCTGGCTTTCTTCAGCGTGCTGGCGCTGAAATTCGTCATAATTCCGCTGACAGCGGTCTCGCCCGCATCAGTGACAGAGACAGTCCTCAGCCC
>PGYF01000054.1:0-4542 GCA_002839535.1 Nitrospira bacterium HGW-Nitrospira-1 | reverse complement strand
GCCGGCAAACTCATTATGCCTTTTATCAGTTTTTTCCTGAATATCTTTCAGGTATATCTCCATTAGAGGGACACAATGACAAAAGACAGGGTATTAAGCGGAATGCAGGCAAGCGGAAAGGTTCATATCGGGAACCTGGTCGGAGCCATACAGAACTGGGTTAAGCTTCAGGACAAATACGATTGCTATTATTTTATTGCAGACTGGCATGCGCTTACAACAGGCTATGCGAAGCCTGAAGAGCTGCATGATTCAGTAAACGATCTTCTGATAAATTTTCTTGCAGCAGGCCTTGATCCTGATAAAAGCGCCATATTCCTCCAGTCAAGGATACTTGAACATGCGGAACTCCATCTGCTGCTTTCGATGATAACTCCACTTGGCTGGCTCGAACGCGTCCCGACCTACAAAGAGAAGCAGCAGGAATTAAAAGAGCGTGACCTCTCTACATACGGCTTTCTCGGGTATCCGCTCCTTCAGACAGCCGACATAATCATCTACCGGGCGAAGTATGTGCCTGTGGGTGTTGATCAGGTCCCGCACCTTGAAATTTCGCGTGAAATAGCAAGAAGGTTCAACAATCTCTATAAAGAGGTCTTTCCTGAACCTGAAGCGCTTCTGACACAGTTCCCGAAAGTGCCTGGCGTGGATGGACGGAAGATGTCCAAGAGTTACGGAAACGCAATCTATCTTTCCGACACTGCAAAAGAAGTAGAGGGCAAGATAAGGACAATGACCACAGACCCCGCGAGGATCAAACGCACGGATGTTGGAAACCCCGAGCTTTCACCGGTATTTCAGCTCCATAAGATTTTCTCTTCAAAGGAAGAGCAGGATGAGGTTGCGGTTGGATGTAGAACAGCCGGGATCGGGTGCATAGATTGTAAAGGAGTCCTGATCAGGAATGTCTTTAAGGTCCTTGAGCCAATCTGGGCAAAAAGGGCGGAGCTTATTCAAAATCCCAGTCAGCTTGCAGAGATCGTGGATAAGGGGACGGAAAAGGCGAGAAAGGCCGCGCAGGAGACAATGGGGCTTGTCCGCAAGGCAATGGGGCTGTATTAACCCGAAAAATGCATTTGAATTATGCCCGCAGGGACACGAATGCCTTCAAAGTCTTTTAATTTCAACAGGATTTTCCAGTATGCCGTAATACAATTTACAATCGCTAATTGAATAATTATATGCAGGCTAAGAATTGTATTCCGGCATGTATAAGGTGTTGCTGCAAAATACTTTTCAGTCATCCATGTCCCTGCTAATTGCATTTTTTGGGTTAATCTGAGGGCATCTCTGACATCCCCTGGTGTATCTTTGCCTGTGCCAATAAACTTAACGTCATCACGAAACTAACTGCAGGAACTGCACGATCCTTTACTGCAGGAGGTGCAGCCGGAAGAAGAACCCGCAAAAGGTTTGTCAACTCCGCTCATACCGAAAGAGGACAGCTTCTTTTTGATGTCCTGTGAGCTGCATTTGGGGCAGTCAACTGTTTTGTCTCCAAAGACGAGTTTTTCGAAGTCCTCGCCACACTGATTGCATTTATATTCGTAAATAGGCATATACGTTCACCTTTCTTGCGCAAAACAACGCGCTATCTCTTTTAATGCCTTCAGAAAAGCAGTGTTCTCTTTCGGTGTTCCGGCAGTCACGCGAAGGCAGCCTTTAACAGCATCCTTGACATTCCTCACGAGAATGCCCTTTTTCAAGAGCGCAGCATATATAAAATCAGGGTCTTCCATCCTGAAGAGGATAAAGTTTGCCTCAGACGGGAAGGGTGTTATACCTTCGATCATCTCCATCTCTTCAAGCAGTCTTTCCCGCTCCGAGACAATTGTTTCTACTGATATTCTGAATTCCTTTTTTTGTTTCAGCGCGGCAGCCGCAACAGCCTGCGAAAAGGAATTGAGATTGAAAGGAAGCCTGACCTTGTTAACCTCGTTAATGATCTCAGGGTCGGCGATCATAAAACCGACTCGCAAGGCCGCAAGGCCGATCTTGCTCAGGGTCCTCATGATGACGAGGTTCCGGTAATCTTTCAGCAGGGGGAGCATTCCTGCCTCGCCTGAAAACGGCTGGTATGCCTCATCTACGACGATAATGCCCTGCGACGCCTCGATAATCTTTAATATCCTGTCCGTTGAAAAGCAGTTGCCTGTGGGGTTGTTCGGGCTGCTGAGGAAGAGGAGTCCCGGTTTTTCTCTCGCAATTACAGTCAGGAATCTGTCGACGTCCAGATCAAAGTCTTTATCAAGGGGGATCTCTATCTTTTTTTCGCCGAGGGCCTGACCGATAATACCGTACATTGCAAACGTCGGGACCGGATATGAGACAGGGCCTCCAAAGGTTGTGATGAGATAATAGATCAGCTCATCCGAGCCGTTTCCGAAAAGGATGTTTTCCGGCTTTACCTCAAGGTCTTTTGCGATCAGCCGCTTCAGGGCCTTTGCCTCGGGGTCCGGGTATCTGTTGGTCTTGATCCCAGCGATACGTTTTACCGCATCTGCAAACCCGAAGGGGCTTTCGTTTGCGTCGAGCTTGATCCTGCATGGAATCCCTTTTGCATTATATGCCTTCAGGTCAGAGACCTCTTTTTTGACTAATTTTCTGATATCCATTGCGTTAAATTATAGCACGACAAGGAGGGCTTTTAACACACGGGCGGCGGAACGTCTCCTGATGTATTGCACTTGTAATGGGCCGGCAGGCACAAAATACATTACGGCCATAACTTTATTTCTTTAAAATGTTAAAATACTTCAAAAACAGAAGGATATAATTTGCAGAAAATTCCCTATTCGGATGCCGGCTTAAAAAGATGGGCGTCGCTGAAGCGCTTTGATACAAAGCGTTTTCAGTTTGCGGTAGCCATTGCCATGTCAGCGCTTCTCGGCGCCGTCCTTATGCTTGGTTTAATGTCTTCAAAAAAGGTAAAAGAGGTTGTAACCAATGACTTCAACCAGCAGCAGTTACTCCTTGCCCAGCATGCAGCCCGCCAGATAGAAAATGAGCTAAACACCCTAAAAAGGGAACTATCGCTGCTTAGTCTTTCGCCATCCTTACAATACTTTGAAACAGTCTGGTTAGGCAAAAGAATGGAAATCAGCTTCTCGCGCATCAAAGAGGAAGGCGCGTTAGAGATAAGATACATCGAATCCGCAAGACCTCGGACACATCTTGCGGACAGCAACGGATATCAGACTGTAAGCGCCTGTCCTGAAGATGTGCATTATCTAAAATGGGCGCGTCAAATAAAAAACAAAGGCAGCATACTGATAAGCGAGGTTTTTCCTGTGTCCCATGGGAGCGAGCGCCAAAAACTTACCATGAAAATGGCTGTGCCTGTGTGGCAGGGCTCGGTGGATGAATTACATCCTGTGGCAACCGATAAATTTTCGGGCGTTCTTATATTTGTTGTTGACGCCACAACTCTGAGCAGAAAAATAACGGAAGGCATAACTTCAGGGAAAACAGGATATGCGTGGATAATAGATCAGAACGGAGCTTTTTTATACCATCCGGAAAAAGATTTAATCGGTAAAAATGCCTTTGAAGCGAGAAAGGAAAAAAACCCGGCCATATCCTTTGCGCGCATAAACGAGATACAAAAAGAGCTTATGCTGACGGGCAAGGAAGGAACAAGCTGGTACATTTCGGGATGGCACAGGGGACAGGAAGGCACAATAAAAAAACTTATTGCTTATTCCCCTGTTCATGTGAGCGATGAAAAAAATATTACATGGTCGGTTGCCGTTATTGCTCCAATAAGCGAAGTTGAAGACGCCATACATGCAATACAGGTGAGACAATCCATTCTGCAGGCAATCATTATTTTCGCAATACTTCTTGGAGGAGGAATTGCCATTTTTCTCCTTCTCAACTGGTCAAGAACACTGGAGCATGAAGTCAGGAAGAAGTCAAATGAGTTCAAGAAATCCGAAGAACGCTACGCATTCCTTGTTGAGCATGCTGAAGACATTATCTTCACTGTTGATCGTGACGGCAATATTTTATCCATAAATCAATCCGGAGCTAAATTCTTCAACAGCGCCGCAGAAGATCTCCTGGGCCACAGCATTGGAGATATCTGTTTTAATGAGGAAAGCGCCTCCCTGCAATTTAAGGCTATCAAGGAGCTTTTCAATACAAAGGAGAGCAAACAGATAAGATATCGGGTTACTGTTGGATCTGAAGCATACTGGTTATGCACAAATTTTAATGCGCTGTCATACCAAAATAGAAATGTCCGCTTTTAAGAATGTTAGACTGCCTCTTTTTGAAAGGAGGCGGGATGACAGGAAAGGACATTGTGAAGAACCCTGTGCCAAGAGCACAGGGATGAATTGCTTATTCATTAAAAGGGGCTGATTAGGTAAAATGAAAACCGGACATTTCTAAATTGGCGTAACACGGACAAGCCGGAATGACGACTTTTTACTGGTTCGTCATTTATAATATCACAAAAATATTTCGATTTCCCTCGTTGCCTCATTTAAAAAACTATACGAAATGAATATTCGTTGCCTCATGTAAAATCTACTCCAA
>PGYF01000053.1 GCA_002839535.1 Nitrospira bacterium HGW-Nitrospira-1 | reverse complement strand
GTCGGGCAATGACACAAATTAGGAAGCAATTCATCCCTGTGCCAAGAGCACAGGGCGTCAAAAGTCAAAACAAATTTATTCTGTCATTCTCCGGCTTGACCGGAGAATCCAGTTCCTTTTTCTGCTCTATACTTCATATAGTCAGTCCATATGATTACAGACTTTTCAGGGATTCCCACATCTCATCCAATCTTCCATTTTTATGGCTTTTTCTCGAAATCTTTCATTTTTCATGCTGCCTCTGACCGCCTTATGATAATGCCTCTTTCTTTATCTCCCATACGATTAAACTCATCACCCATTACCCATCACTGCCTCTAAACTTCAACAAGCATTCCCTTTTTCTTTATCTCCCATACGAGGGGGTCTTCATCAACAAAGGTATCGGGTCTAAAAGGAACAGGTTCTATTCTATTGTCTATTTCAGATGCTATCATGGTTAAACGAACGCGTTCATCAAAACGGTCATAATCAAACTCAGATGAAATTACAGCAACATCAATGTCGCTCCATTTATGCTGAACCCCTTTTGCGTAGGAACCGTAAAGATATGCTGCTGCAATATTTATTCCTGTTTCATTCAATTTATTGAGAAACCTTCTAACAGTGTCTATTATTACAGCATCGACTTCAGCCACTGAAAAACCTCCTCAGTTTTATTGAGCATATCTTTAGTAAAATCTTCAGTGCATTTCTTTCTGAAGCTCCTTTTCTCATCGGGGTATCTTGCCTCAAGATTAAAATCAGTAATCTGGATGAGCAACATTTTTTGTCCGGAACTTAACGGAATGTCAGACAGCGCTGCTAACCTCACAAGATTATGAATATATGGCGACTGTTCACCTTTCCTGACTGCATAGAGCGCCTTAAGGATTTTCTCAACCGCAAGATGTCCGAAAAAAAGGGCGTATGAATAGTCCTTTTTTTCATGAAGATGCCATGCCGCCTGTAATGCCTCAGCAGCTTCCTCCATCCAAAAATCTCTGACTTTTGCTATATCCATTTTAATTTTTCACCTGTAAATACCTCTTTCACCCTCCCCTTCACCCCCTCCTAAAATAGGAGTGGCGCTTTAAGAGTTATATCTTACTCTACCCACTCACTTTGAGAAAGAGCCGGTATTTTAATCCTTGACTTCAATGTCCTCCTGAACAACTTTCATGGAAACCGTCAGAAACCGACACTTTTATCTCTGCCTTGTCCTTAAAATCAGCGGGAACATTCCATTGAATCAAGCCTGTTGCGGGGTTTATGGTCATGCCTGCAGGCGCAGTTTTCAGGGAATATGCAAGCGCGTCTCCATCAGGGTCCTCAGCCTTGACCTGATAAGAAAACCTCTTTCCATCAAAATAATGCTTTAATGAGTTTTTATCTTCCACAATCATAGGCGGCATATTGAGTATCTCCCTATGCAAAACAACACGCTTGCCGTAACTTTCTCCGTCAAATGGGGTTATCCTGACTATGATTTTATCGCCCCTTTTAATCGGAATCCCTATATGTTTCTCTGTTCCTGCCGGCTGTCCGTTTTTAGTCCATTCATGCAAAATAGTCACCTCATCGCCGTCTCTATCGCCTGCAGTAACATCAACATATAGTGTATCTCCCGCTTTAAAGGTTTCCGGCATGATTTTTATCCTGGTTATCTCTGGCGCGGCATTTTTTAATTTTACAATGTTGGATAAAATCTCTCTGTCCTTTACAATTGCCTTTGCCTGAACCGTGTCGCCCTTCTTTGCCCCTGAGGCTTTAAATTGAGAGGGCGCATCGCTGACAGCCGGATTCCCATTCACTAACCATTCTATTTTTGCATCAGAGAGGTTAAAGCCTTTTGAAGTTAGGGACAATGTAGAACTGCACGAGGCGTCTTCGGGGATAATCTCCAGCGAATATTGAATCTCTTTTACAGCAGACGGAGACGCATATTCCCCTGAAGCAGCAATATCTTTTGGTTTGACAGGTTTCCCTTTGGCAATATCAGCAGGCTTTTCTGAAGAGCAGGACAAAAACAAGGATAGAATTATTAAAAAACCAAGGTGCCTGCGCATGTTCAGTACTGATAAAGGACAGAAACCTTTGCCCTTTCATCAACATTGTCGCGACTTTCCGAATTTATCTCAATCGCATAAAGATACGGCATGCTCGGCGCTGTTATTCCTGCTAAGCTTGGCGTTACTACACCGCCTTTAGTTAAACCTTCGTCTCCGCCGGCAGAATTGCCTTCAACTGTGTCAACTATTTTTGCATAAACCCTGTATCGGGTGGTTGTTCCAATATCAAATCGCGTATCGTAAGTGGCGTTGTTCGCGGGGTTGATAGTCGTTAACCTGTTACACCCTGCTGACCAGCATGCTGTCGGAAGGTTTAGCTTGGCGGCTAATCCCGCAAAATTACCCAAAGAAGCGCATGTTCGGCCGTCTGGAAGAGTAACGTTAAGTAGAGTAGTAGTACATTGGTTGATATCGGTAACCACCTGTGCGTTAAGACCAGCAAAAGCATTCAGTCCGACAATAAACGCTTGTTGGTCAGCCGCATCACCTTTTAGCGTAATAAACTGGTAGGCAACTTCACTGCCGCCTATTCCAGCTTCAAGAGCGGTTTTATACCTCTTTTGAATGCCCGAAGTTTGGGTCCCTGCCGTTAACATATAAATCAGCGCTGCCATAATTGAAAGAGAGATTACAGCGAGAACCAATACCATCACAAGGGCAATGCCCTTATCATTTGAATTTTGAATTTTGAATTTTGAATTTTGAATTTCCATATCTACCTCAAATTATATGGTTTTACAACTATTGTATAGACCTTCCAGCGGTAATTTCGATCAGTCCCCGCCAAAGCAAACGCGCGTCCAAGAGCAGCATCAGGGCCTACAACTATTGGAGTCGGATGTTCATATGTAGCATCCCTTTGTCCTTCATGGGCAAGGACAAAAACCCGCACCTCTTTAACCCGTCTCCTTATATCTTCAGCGCTTAACAGTGCAAGCGTATCCGTATATACATCGCCGCCCACGCCGTCTATAAATTCTCCGTTTTCATCATTATCCAATGCATAAACCACCTGCATATCTGCAACACAGTCAAGAACAGGCTGGGGATTAAGACTGTCATTGCCCTGGTTTACAACAGCCCTTTCTAATACACCTGTGTTAGGAGCGCACCTCTGAGGCATGTTAGCAGCAGGTCTGTCTATATAATAATCCACCCTGTTAAAAGGCCTCCTTAGGTCTGTGTTATGGTTAACGCCATATAAAAGATAAGTCTCGTTTGGGCCTGGGGCAAAAGACGCAATATTGGCGACGGCGTTGGTGCAGCATCTCGCAGAAAAGCTGCCTGCGTTTGTTATTAATGTACGGTTGCCAGAAGATATGACGATTCCCCTCCCCCCTTCCGGCACGTTTTCAGCAGCAGGCGTCCATACATTTAGCAGGGGATTGCCGGCAACTGTCGTCAGATAATTCCATTTTCCTGCTGTGGTGTTATTTAGCGCAACTGCTGATGATTTTATCGCCAGATAGTCCGATTCGTTAAATATGTTATTTGGAGCAGCATAAACTGCATTGCTCCGGCTTATTATAGCGCGTGGTATGTCGGTCGGGGCATCATTAAGCGAAAAGGGGTCACCGTTTACCTCAGTATAGGCTATAAGCCCACCATGCGGCAGGCCATAGCCTGCATGTTCAATATCCCACCTTAACATATCAAGTCCGATTACGCCCTCTATATTTGTCTCTCCTATCTTGCTCTGCTGTTTAAACTGGGTGAACAAACTCGTAAACACGCTTGAGGCCGCGGCTACAATAAACAAAAAGGTAACTATTGTTATCATCAGTTCAACTAAAGAAAACCCCTTTTCAGTAGATAATAGACAGCTTTTCTTCCCGTTCATGCTGTCTGCTGCATGCTGTATGCTTTCTTTATTGTTCATCATCTCCCCACTACAGTGCTGATGTTATGATTGTAATCAACATCCTTCCATCTCCAGCCGACCCTGATAGTTACCTGCCTTGCGTCAGGAGCAATTACAACAACAGTCCTGTTTGTGCAAAATGTAAAACCTGGTATATTTCTAAAATTTCTTCTTTCAAGCACACCTGCTGCAAAGGGCGCCGGCGTTGTCGGACAGTCCGCGTTGCCTGAAATATCCACAGCAGGCGGAGTACCCACACCCACAGTATCTGAGATTAAATTTGGAGCAACCAGGAGATTTCTTGCGTCTCGCATCCGCATTGCCGCGATGTTTGCCGCCTCGTCCCTCAAGTTATTTCTCATGTTTGAGTCTATGCTCACAAGCGCAGTCAGCATCAGGGCAAAGAACACCAGAAGCGATACAATCATGGCAATCATTACCTCAACAAGAGTAAACCCTTTTTTGTTATTTAGCAGTGCAGTTCGCTCCATCATATACTTCCACTCGCCCCCTGTTAACTCCCCCTTCCCCCTCTTAAGATAAGAGGGGGCGCCGAAGGCGGGGGCGTTAAATATTTTACCTGACAACACAGTTGTCTGCATTACACACTCCCTGAACAGCTATTTTTCCCATATTTATTCTTGTCGGAGATATAACAATACAGTCATAGTCCGGATCAAATGTCGTGTATGCGCATATAGTCCCCAGAGCTGTTGTTGTGCCTTGTGTGCTAAACGTTACGGTATCTCCACCTAAAGCCAATGCCCAAGCTAAACCATACCGAAGATTTGTTTTAGGAAATCCAGGAAGCTGAGTGTCGTTCACATCTTGAACCCCGTTTCCATCCGGCGCAGGGGCCGTATCCTCATGTATTGTATATTGATTTGCCGCTATGGTTACAAAATGAACCCTGTTTCTGCTCATGGCCTTCACCCTTGTATTCATTAAGTCGGCATACATCTCCTTGATTTGGCTCTCCACCCTGTATTTGCCTGTCCACCCCTCAAAGGAAAACGCCAAGGCAATAATAAGGATGCCGATTATTGCGATAACTATGAGCAGTTCGATTAATGTTATGCCTTTGTTTTTCATGATTACCATTTTACCATATCCCATATCCATGTCTCTAAACTTCAACCAGCGCCCCCATCCTGTATGCTGTCTGCTATATATATACTGTCTGCTTTTTTATCTCCTCTCCATAATATGCAGTACCCTCTTTACAGGCGGAGGCGGTTCACTTAAAGTCGCTCCTGACTCTGCTCCGGGGGATGGGGCGCCCGTGCTAAAGATGGACTGTCTTCCTCCTGATTTTGAAAAGTCCCCCGCTGCCCCCAGAGTAAACTTCGCAATTCTGCCTGTGGAAACCTGCATAATAACCTCTCCTTTCTTTTCTCCGGACGGTGCGCCTCCTGTGAGATATTGCACTGCCCATAGAGAGTTATATCCACGGGAGTCGCATACATCAGAGGACGGCAGGAATGTCTGAAAGAACACAACACCTTGAGTGCTTGCCATGGGGGTTGTAATAACCCTTTCTGCAAAAGTATTTGGAACACCCGACTCGCCGATTTTAGCAAGCTTTATATACCATCCTTTCATTGCGTCAATGTCATCTTTAACAGTTGGGACTTTGTTGATATCAGTTACATCAGTTAAATCACTAAACGAGACAGTTGCTGTGCAGCTTGTATCAAATGTTCCGTTTTCTGATAATGGGCACGGGTCTTTTACCCCGAAAAGCGCCCTCTGCTTATCAGCATCATCCGTAAATTCTCCGCCATATCTGCCTGTGCCAAAATATAGCATTATACGCCCTGCGCTCTTTTTCTCAAGCCGGTCAGTCCCTGCTGTAACAGGTCCCACATCGTCTATTACTATATTCCACTTCCAGTTATTGGGGTCAGGGTTCTGCTTTGTGAAAAGTCTTCCAACTCCTCCGTTGTTCCATTTACCCTTGGTGCATATCTCATTGGTTTCGCTGCATTTTTTCACATACGGAACATAAACAACGTCATCCTGATACTTGCCTGTGAGTGTATCTGAGTCAGTGTCGTTAACAGAATTAAACATTGAACCGGCAAAGGCATTTGATATTCCTGTATCTATCGGAACATCCGTTGCAAGAGCGCCTGTCTTTAAATCAAGGACAAAAAATTTCAAGTTCTGATCAGAATGCCACAAAAATTTGTTTCCCTTTATCGGCCCGGTGGGGCCTGAACCAAAGACAACAAACCATTTGCCGTTTTTTTCATTTGTTATATCCGCACCGTCCTTTATCCTTACTACCGCAGGTCCTGTAGTTGCAAAACCAAGATCAGGGTCAGAAAATTCCCAAAGCAGAGCCGGACTGTTCTGGTCTGTAACATCCAGGGCAAAATAGGAGGAATATCCCTTGTCTTTCGCAGGCGCCTTGACCCCCTCGCCCCCTGCGTCTTTTCTGCACGCTCCTCCTGTCCTCATCCCTCCGATGAGAATAGTCCTCCAGCTCTTGTCCGTCTTTGCGCATTTCCAGTAATCATCAGTCTCTATACAGCCAGCCGGCACGCCTATGCTCGCATCAAAGACAAAAGGAGCAAGGTCAACTGAGTAGATATGGCAATAGCTGGGGTCTGCCATATATTTAAGATATGGCAGGACATTCTTTGGAATAAATGCCCACTCCTCATTCCCAAGTCCTGAACCTGACAGACAAGCCTTGTCATTTTTCCCGAATATGCATGTATCATCAGCATGGCTGTCATTAGGAAGTTCCAGCTTCCCTGATTTAAAGGCATGGAGCATGCCGTCGTTGGCTCCGACAAATACCATCCCCCTGTCTTTATACACTGATGATTTAACAAAGGTGTCGTATGTTTTATCGCCGTAGAGGGCGCTGTATCTGCTGTTCAAGGGGACCCATGATGAAACTTTCGGCGTTGAAGTTATTATATCCCCGAGCTTCCAGACCTTTGCGCCTTCATCTGCATCCGCCGTATCGTTATCTGCGTTGAGGTCAATAGGAATGGTCCTGCTTCTATACCCGTCCTGGTCTGTGCCCCTGATATACTTTATAATTTTTTCGCTTTCAGCGTCATCGGCAGCCTGCAGATAGTCCTTCAAATCGGATTTTTTTGTTGTGGAAAAATCTATCAAACCACTGCCTATATGTGTTTTTATCGTCCTTGAGTCTGCTGACTTTTTCCACAGCCCAAGCCCTGCCTCCCAGGTATTGCTCAGTTCATCAAACCCAACACTCTTTATTGGTGTGCCTTTAATTCCGTCCCCATATTTATCCTCATACAGCGTTACTCCGCCCACACCAAACTCCGCTATATAGTCATCCTTAAGATTAAGTTTTTTGTCCTGAACCGTATCTTCTCTTATGCTGCTGTTTCTCATAAGCGGGTCAATATAATACCACAAGCTCGACAGTAAGCCGGTCCATGTGATTTCATCCTTGATTGTACCGCTGCCAAGGTTGCGCCTTGGATAAAATATGGCCTGGAGGAGGCTCGATCCGCTTCCCTCGCTTGAGGACAGCAGTGAAACCGCAGTGCCTGATGAAATCCTCCGCAGGATATCCAATATTGCGCCTGTGATTTTTGCCTTAAGTTCATTGCCGTCCTCTGCCTCAAAATAGGTAAGAGGTTCCTTGGTGCTGCTCTTGTAACATCTGCCCGGGTTTACATTACAATCAGGCAGCTCATCCTTGCTTGCATAATCAAACCCCCCGACAATCGCCGCATCCTTAAGCAGGGTTGATCCCTTTCCAAACATGTAAACAGGATAAAAGGTTACATTCTGAGTCCCATCCACGTCTGAACGCAGATCATTTGCCCTTAGCCAGTGGGCAACATCAATAAGGTAGTCAGTTCCGCTTTCCGGATATTTTTTCCCCTTTGGAGTGCCTGCAAACCGCGTCCCTGCATAGCATCCTTTTATATTCGTGACGGAACAGCTTCCTCCGCCGCCTCCAGGAATATTTTCGTCATAAGTTGATTCTCCATCTGTGAGCATCATGACAAATGACTTTGCACAGGGCACATATTGGTTATCGCCGGCTCCTATGTCGTTATACTTATACCAAAAAGGGTCATGGTCTTTGCCTGTAAGATAATCAGGCGCGGCTTTATTCGTAGTATAATACGGGTCATCCCCTTTAAAATACCTTCCAATTTCATATAAGGTTTCTGCCAAAGGCGTCTGGATAGAGCCTTTCATATTGTTGATGGCCGTAACAGCCTTCTCAGATGCGCCAAAATCCATATCCGCAGCCACCTGTCCGCCTTCAGACTGTCCATCTGTAGTAACTGCGTAATTACCCAGACCAAACCTGACGTCATTACTGCCGAACTGCTTGAGCCTTGCCACCTGATAATAGTTGTCAGCATCAGGGGCGTCACAAACCTGCATCCCTGCGCCCACCACCCTTCCTGCCACATCATCCTCAGGATGCGTAAAATCCTTGGGGTCCCAAGCCGCTTTTGTTACTGGATTTTTAGCCCAGGATTGGCAGGCTGACAAATATGACTCAGGAGGGACATTTGTGCAGCCGGTTGTATAATCTTTTTCCTCACAACATGTCCCGTCCAGCTTGTTAGTCTTTATGCGATATACAACCCGAGTCCTTCTTATAATTTTTGGGTCAGAAGCCTTTGGCCCAGCCTTTTTTACCAATGGGCAAAGCCCGGCGGAGGCAATCTCCAAACTCGCATACTCGCTGTCAGCAGGTCTTCTAAACCTGGTTATAATGCTGGAGGCCGCATCTTTCGTACCATCTTTAAGGGTAATGAAGCTCTCATCAGTATTACCAAATGGCGCGGATCCCCTGACTGTTTTTATTATATCCTCATTTACGGCAGCGGTTGCGTTAGGACTGGTGCGTTCCCAGCCATTCTTTACCAGGACGCCGGTCCCGAGATTATCCAGTTTGTCCGGCCACACATCCAGCCATTATTCAGCCTTGCCATCAGATCCACATCTTCTGGGTTTACTGAGTTTTTAATGTCCGGATAATAAACCGCTTCCTTACAGTTCCCCTTCCCATAGGCTCCGTTTATGTATTGGAGATCCCCTGGAACCCCTCCTCTTACGAGGGTCCGGCAGAAATAGTATCCGCTGCTATATGTGTTCATTGCAATCTTTACATGTTTTGCGCCATCCCACGTGCGATAGTATTTACCGGCGCTATCCGGCTCTACCCTTCCGCCGATTAACACCTTTTTTGCCACATCAATCCTGCGCATCGCCCACCAGTTAAGGAGATTGCCTTTTATAACAGGCTCTGCCTGAGTTGCAACGAGTTTTTCTACCAGGAGTTGAGCCGCAGTCAGCGGCATCCATGTCGGCTTTTTATCTTTATTGTTGGCTGCGCAGAACAGGGTCTTACTATTTTGGACACAATATTTGTAAAATATACCGGACTCAAACAGGCCGTAGTAATCCCGTTCGGTGGCACAGTAGTGGTAGGTCCATCCCGGATACGCATTCTGATTCAAGCTTTCAGAGTTGTCAAGGACAATAAAGACGTTCGGCATTATGTTGGTTGATGTTCCATGAGGAATAACACAGTAGTTATTCATATCTTCTGCGGCAACAGATAAATGCGGCCCTGCAAAAAATGCAATCATCAGGATTAAAATAAAAATAAAGGGGTCAGACCTTGAATTCCGACATTTCTTTATCACCGCAGTCTTATATCTCTGTATTCTATCAATTAAATTCATTTAATTTTTCCTCCTTTGAACTTTATTGTCCTTTTAGGTGTCCTTTTAGTCCTTTTAGGGGTGTCCTTTTAGGGACACTTCCCATTTTTCTCTATCTTTGTTTTGTTGTCATTCCCCGAGGTCTTTATTTGTCATTCCCCGACCACCTTTGTTATTCTCCGACCCCCTGATCAAGTCAGAGGGCGTGCTTGATCGGGGAATCCGGTATTCTTTAAAAGCAGTGTTTTCTGGATTCCCGTTTTCACGAGAATGACAGAATTAACTTTTGCCTTTAGTGTTTTTACTCGTAACTCGTTACTTGTTACTTAATTATAGAAGCAGTTTTCGTGCCACATTTCGCTTATTGCAACTTATTGAAAATAAAGGCTTTCTAAAAAACCGGAGACGCCAATTATGTAATCCACTTCCTAAAGTGTGTAATGGATTGCATAGTCCTACTCCGGCTTGACCCCCGCATCAAGCATGCCCTCTGACTTGATCAGGGGGTGCGGGGCAGGCTCCCAATCCAGGATTTATACTCTTGCAGGGCGTCAAAAGTCAAAACAAATTTATTCTGTCATTGTCCGGCTTGACCGGACAATCCAGGATTTATATATTATTGTCATTGTCCGGCTTTATATATTATTGTCATTGTCCGGCTTGACCCCCGCATCAAGCATGCCCTCTGACTTGATCAGGGGGTGCGGGGCAGGCTCCC
>PGYF01000052.1:7297-13725 GCA_002839535.1 Nitrospira bacterium HGW-Nitrospira-1 | reverse complement strand
AGACATTCAGTCCTGGGATATAAATCTCCAGTATCATTTGAACTGGAGGCTATGGCAGCCTAACTTAACTCTGTGTCCGTGAAAACGGGGGAAGATCAGCATGTTTCCGGTGGTTGTTTCCCGAAATGGACATATCCACACTCACGGCAAACCCACCAGACTTCTTCTTCTTTTTTGAATACTGTCCCTGCTTCTACTTCTTTCAAAAGTTTATTGTATCTCTTCTCATGGTATTTTTCCGCTATTGCAATTGCCCTTAGTCTTTTGGCAATCTCAGGAAAGCCTTCTTTTTCGGCAACATCAGCAAATCCCGGATACATTTCTGTATGCTCGTAATTTTCACCGCCAATTGCTGCTTTTAAATTCTCGGTTGTTGTGCCGAGTATTGTTGGGGCCGCTGCCTCAACCTTGATTTCATCCGGATTTTCATTGCTTTTCCCTTCGACTTCGCTCAGGGCAAGTTTTTTCATCTCGTTAATTAACTTAAATAACCAGCTTGCATGTTCCTTCTCGTTTTCTGCCGTAATGAGAAAAATCTCGGCTATTTGTTCAAACCCTTCTTTTCGGGCAATTTTGGAATAGAAGGCATATCTATTCCTTGCCTGACTTTCGCCAATAAAGGCTTTTGTTAGATTTTCGATTGTCTTTTTCATGGTTTTTATCTCCTTCTGCTTTATAGCCTGTTCAATAACTCACGAAGCCTTGAAAATCAATGGTTCGGGAGCATATTCTGATTTTCTTTTATCGCAAATCCTGTTAAAATATCTCATCATCAATTCCATTTTGATGTTATGTTATTATAAAAAACAGTGTTTACGCAATATCCCAAATTGACTGGGATAAGCCTCAGCAGTTATCATAATTCGCATGCTTACACCGGAAAAACAGCTTGAGATAATTCAAAGAGGCGCTGTCGAGATAATCAGCGAGAAAGAACTCCTGAAGAAGCTCCAACGATCTTGCAGGGAAAATGTTCCGCTTAAAGTCAAGGCAGGGTTTGATCCGACTGCCCCTGATATACATTTAGGACATGCGGTGCTCCTTGAAAAGATGCGTCAGTTTCAGGATTTGGGGCACGAGGTCATCTTTTTAATAGGCGATTTCACCGGCATGATCGGCGACCCTACCGGAAAGAGCGAGACCCGCAAACCCCTGAGCAAAGATGAGGCGCTGCGAAACGCCGAGACATACAAAACACAGGTCTTCAAGATACTTGACCTGGGGAAAACCAGTATACGGTTTAACAGTGAATGGCTCGGAAAGTTGGATGGGCTGGAGATCATAAGGCTTGGTGCCATGCAGACAGTTGCACGGATGCTCGAAAGGGAAGACTTCAAAAAGAGGTACAAAAACCAGCAGGATATCAGCATACTTGAATTCTATTATCCACTCTTTCAGGCTTATGATTCCGTGGCCCTGAAGGCCGATGTAGAACTTGGCGGCACAGACCAGAAATTCAACCTCCTCATGGGCAGGACGATGCAGAGGAAGTTGGGCATGGAAGAACAGGTGGTGCTCATGATGCCATTGCTTGAAGGACTCGACGGCGTCAACAAGATGTCAAAGAGCCTCGGCAATTATATTGGGATAGACGAACCTGCCTTTGAATACATCAAAGGTGAGCTGACCGGCATGTTCAAGAAGGTCATGAGCATTCCCGACAGTCTCATAGAGCGCTATTATGAGCTCCTGAGCCGCATTTCTCTGGAAGAATTCAAATCCCTTCAGGCGGGCCTCAAAGATAAGTCCATTGATCCCCGGGACGCAAAGAAAAAACTTGCCATGGAAATCGTTGTCAGATATCACGGCTCTGAAGAAGCGGAGAACGCCGGGAATAAATATCATACGGTTTTCGAGGAGAAGAAAATCAGCGATGAAGACAGCCTGCCATCTGTAGAGATTGCTCATGACAGCGCTCCAAATGCAACCTGGCTTCCCCTGATCATGAAGGATACCGGACTTGCAAAAGGAAGCAGTGAGGCGATGAGGCTGATCAGGCAGGGCGGGGTGAAGGTAAATGACGCCACAGTCACCGACCCGGATACGAGATTGCAGCATGGTGAGCATATCATTAAAGTCGGCAAGAGAAGATTCTACAAAGTGATCGTGAAATAGTGTATCCTATTGATAACTTAACAGCTCAATAAATAAAAACAATGCTTACTGTAAATGAAATTCTCCTAAGGCTTCTGGTTGGCGCCATGCTTGGCGGGATCATTGGGTTTGAACGCCAGACTCATGGAAGACCTGCCGGCTTCAGGACACAACTTCTCGTCTGCGTTGCCTGCGTGCTGCTGATGATAATCTCAGAGAACTATTATGCCTATGGGACAATAACCGGAATATACACAAAGTTGGATCCTACGAGAATCGCCGCAGGCGCAATGACCGGCATAGGTTTTCTCGGCGCCGGCGTCATACTCAAGACAGGCGTATCTGTTCAGGGCCTCACAACAGCAGCCTGCATCTGGATCGTGGCAGCCATCGGGCTTGCAGTAGGGACAGGACAGTACATTGCTGCAATCACAGCCTCTGTCATCACCTTTATATCCTTATGGATGCTGAGAATTGTTGAAACAAAGATACCCAGCCTTATCTATAGATACATAACTCTGGTGACTGATGAATCAGGAGATGAACATGCGATCAGATCTCTTTTTGAAGAGAGGGGATTTAAGGTGGTCAAGATGGATTATGAAATAGCATTCCCTGAAAAGAAAAAAAGCTTTATTTTTACGATCGCTTCCAAAGACCTTGTTCCCATGAAAGAATTAATAGAGAGAGTCTCAAGCCTTAACTACATAAAAAGGCTTGAGATTAAGAGCTGATTCCTCCCTGCCGGCATAAATCTCCTGCCTTGTTAAACAGTCCATCCAGCTTTTCCGTTTCTTCGGCGATTTTCCTTAAAATGGCTGCCAGCTCTGTCTTCCCTAAAGCATCCGCCTTATGAGACCAGTCGAGATAGGTACTCGCATGCTCCTCATTATGCTCTGCCCAGTGTTCGAGCAGATGGTGCAGTTTGCTGATGTCGTCCATAGTTCCTCCTGATGGTAATTCTCTTTTCTGCAGTGATAACGGCAGTTCCAGATTGTTAGCCTCAAGCAGCTGCCTGTCTGACAGTATCTCCTCAACAGGGCCGTCAGCAACAACTCTTCCTTCCTTTATGATAACGCATCGCCTGCAGACATCCAAAATAAGATCAAGGTCGTGCGAAGCGATAACCTTTGTGTGCTCGAAATTGCGCAGAAGACTTATAAGTAACCTCCTTGATTTCGGATCAAGGTGTGAAGCCGGCTCGTCCATGACCAGGATATCAGGCTGCATCGCAATGACCGTTGCAATTGCAACTGCGCTTTTCTGCCCGCCTGAAAGGTGATGCGGAGGCTTATCCTTCAGGGCAAGACAGCCGACAGTTTTCAGCGCCTCAATCACCCGCTCCAGGACACGGTCCGGCTGCAATCCGAGATTGAGGGGACCAAAGGCAACATCATCAAAGACCGTAGGCATGAAGAGCTGATCGTCAGGATTTTGGAATATCAGTCCCACTTTTTTTCTGATCTCCTTCCTCGTCCTTTTATCAAGCTGCAAATCGCCGATTGTAATCGTGCCGCTCTGCGGGAGCAGGTAACCGTTCGTATGCATGAGGAGCGTTGACTTGCCCGATCCGTTTGCGCCTACAATGCCGACAGCCTCGCCATGGGTGATTCTCAGGGAAAGCCCTTTCAGCGCCTCGGTCCCGTCAGGATAGCGGAAATGGACATCCTTAAATTCAACAATATGATGGCTCATGTATTTTTCAAAATATGCTTATTGAAAGTCTTCCCATGGCGCCGACAACATCATGGACCCTTAAAAGATACAGAACAGTGACTGTTATAGTAAGGAATACAGCGTCAGCGCCGGTAAATCCGTATGGCTTTGCGGTATGGAGCGCGCCGCTGAATCCCCGGGAAAGCATTGCCTGGTAGATCCGCTCCGCCCTCTCAACAGTCCTCAGGAAAAGCGTTCCAACAATACCGGTGAATGCCGTCATCTCCTTGCCTCTTTTTCCAAAGGAACGTATGTCCCTTGCCCTGACGACCTTCATTGCCTCTTCCGCGAGCACAAAAATATAACGGTAGAGGAACAGGAGCTGAGAGATAAAAATGTCCGGGATGCCGAACTTCTGAAGTGCGCGGCATATTCCGGGAAACGATGTGGTGGCAATGAGGAGTAACGCAGAGGTAATAGTCAGAAAAAACTTTATCATGATCGAGAGGAATGAGACCCACCCGCCGGAGACCGTCACCCCATAAAAGACGTACATGGCTTGACGGTCAAACACAGGATTGAAGATGCCGATGAAAAACGCAAAGGTTGATACCAAAAGGACCTTTTTCATGATGAACTTCACAGGGATATCAGCCAGCGAAAAGAGCAGGACAGGGAAAAGGAGAAAGGGCAAAAGCCCGCTGACCTCATACATGGGAAATGAAACCACCGTGACAATGAAAAAAAGCGTTGCCATCAGCTTTGTCCTTGGGTCGAGCCTGTGGATAATGGTGTCCCGATAGGAAAGAGTATCAAGATATCCGAGGTTGAAATATGCGTTATCAAATCTCATGGCAGATTATATTTTGTCAGGTTTTATTTTTTCTGACAACCCTTATGCCAAAGCCTATTAAAAATATCAAACCGAGAACCAAAGCAGAGCCGAGAACTCCTGACACAGACGTCCCGGGTTCTGCAGAGGGCCATGTTTTTTCGTCTTTGCCGGATTCCTGACCGCCTGCTTTCTTTTCTCCTGTTTTGAAATTATAGTCAGGCAGGAAGGCTGTTTTCCCCTGGATATTTTTCAATACATGCGCTATCCCGGTTTCCTGTTCCGGCAGTTCCGGCCTGCCGAAAACCTTCTCGATCGACCATTCAAGACCATCGGGGTTGGCAGAGGCAAACCATGACAGCGCGCCTCCGGTCAGCACAGCAACGACCAGCAGCCCGACAAAGACCTTCCTGATCGAAACATCAGGGGATAGCTGCCGTGAGGACGTTACGCTTTCGAGTATCTCGGGCCTTGCAGCCCTTACAAAGTTGATCACGCCTGCTGTCACAAACCCTTCGACCAGGCCTATGGCCAGATGAACAGGCTGCATCAGGAGGACGAATGTGTTGAAGGGAAGCTCGCTCCTGCCGGACAGCATCGTCTCAATGACTACGGAAAAAGCTCCCAACTGCAGCGCGACCACACCGCTTATTAAGGCGGCCACTACAATCCTTTTGGATGTGTTTCCTGCCTTGGTCAACGGCTTATAAATAAGTGGATACGCTATAAAACAGGGATAGATACCAAGATTCCAGATATTGCATCCGAGGGCAAGGAGACCGCCATCGGCAAAAAATAGCGCCTGGACAGTCAGAACCGAGGCCATAACTATAAAGGCGGCGTAAGGTCCCAGAATTATAGCCAGGATCATCCCGCCGCCAAGGTGGCCGCTCGATCCTGTCCCAGGTATAGTGAAATTGATCATCTGCGCTGCAAAGATAAATGCGCCGAGGACCCCCATCATAGGTATCAATTTATCATCCGGATTTTCCTTCAGTTTTTTTGAACAGTACGCAATCGCCCCCAGGGACGCTGCCCAGAAGGTTGCTCCTACTGCCGGTGAAAGTAACGCATCAGCCATATGCATAATAATTTCTCCTCCTCACCACAGCGGTTTTTGCTCCCTGAAATAAAAAAGCCACGAAGGCTTTTTGCGCAAGGCTGCTGCCTGCTCTCAAGCCTTCGTGGCTTTGAAATTCTAAGTAATAATAACACACAAAAAAATAAAATGCATTTTTTTTGCGCGAGATGTTTTGCGCGAGAATTTACAGGTTTTCTCTCCCGCCCTTCTGTTTCAACCAAATATTGTATGGCTTTATGTTAAAATTAACTATATCAATTCTCTTGAGAAAGAAACGGTCATCAGTGGACGACGGCATAGATAAAAAAATACTAAAGAGCTGTAGAAGATCCTGCCGGCATATGTTTCAGTCGAAAAAATCAGAGACCTGCAGAACCAGATTATCACCTGTTAACCGGCACAACCTTTTTGAACTCGATAAAATGCATGAAGAGTGCGGGGTCTTCGGCGTCTTCGGCCATCCTGAAGCCTCGAATCTCACCTATCTCGGACTCTATGCATTACAGCATAGAGGACAGGAAAGCGCGGGAATATGCGCCTCTGATGGACGGCATATGTATGTTGAAAAGGCGATGGGGCTTGTAGCTGATATCTTCAGTGAAAAGCGCTTAAAAAAACTCCCGGGCCATATCGCCATAGGGCATAACAGATATTCCACTTCGGGAAGCAGTATCCTGAAGAATGTTCAGCCTATTATCGCGAATTTTTCCCTTGGAACGCTCGCACTTGCGCATAACGGGAATCTCGTCAACGCCGATGAACTGA
>PGYF01000052.1:0-7265 GCA_002839535.1 Nitrospira bacterium HGW-Nitrospira-1 | reverse complement strand
TGCATCGGGCAGGTGGACGGGGCATATGTCATCGCCTCAGAGACATGCGCGCTGGACTTAATCAGCGCCAAACACATCCGTGACGTAGAGCCCGGCGAGATGGTTATCATCAATGAGCATGGCTTGAAATCACAGCAGGCCCTGAAAAGCACAAAAAAGGCCTTCTGTATATTTGAGTTCATATATTTTTCGAGGCCTGACAGCTATATTTTCGGCGGTCAGAATGTAAACGAGATCAGAAAAGAATTAGGCAGACAACTCGCACGGGAATCATCAATAGAAGCCGACCTTGTTATCCCAGTGCCTGACTCCGGAGTCCCGGCAGCCATAGGCTTTTCCGAAGAAAGCGGAATCCCCTTTGATTTCGGCCTGATCAGAAACCATTATATAGGAAGGACATTTATTGAACCTAAACAGAATATCAGGCATTTTGGGGTAAAGATCAAGCTGAATCCGGTAAGAAAACTTTTGGAAGGCAAGAGAATCGTTGTTATAGATGACTCTATTGTCAGGGGTACTACCAGCAAAAAAATTATAAAAATGCTCAGGGAAACCGGCGGAGCCAAAGAAGTTCATCTCAGAATCAGTTCACCACCTACAATCATGCCCTGTTATTATGGCATAGATACCCCTACCAGACAGGAGTTGATCGCTTCCAACCACGATGTGGAAGAAATAAGAAAATATGTTACAGCTGATACTCTTGCGTATCTCAGCATCGAGGGTCTTACCAAAATTGTGCCTGATTCTCAAAACTATTGCACCGCCTGCTTTGATAACGTTTATCCGATAAGTTTCCCTGGCGAGCACTTTGAGCAGTTAGAGCTGTTTTTTTAGATAGACGCATTGGCAGGCAAATGATTGGTATGCCGACTGAATATATTATCGTTTTTATCACAGCCCCCAACGAAGAGGAGGCTGCCGGTATCGGCCACGCCCTTGTCGGAGAGCGGCTCGCTGCCTGCGTAAATATCATAGGCCCTGTCCGTTCTATCTACAGATGGCAGGGACGCATAGAAGACGAACAAGAGGTTTTGCTGATCGTCAAGACAAAAAGAGTCCTCTTTGAACGCCTTCAGGAACGTGTAACAGAACTCCATACGTATTCTGTGCCGGAGATTATAGCGCTCCCGCTGGTAGAAGGCAATGAAGCATACCTGCGCTGGCTCGGACAGGAGACGGAATGAACAACTCCGCAGCAAGCTTCGAGGAATTCTTTTGATTAAATTATGACTATTTTTTCTGTCAGCGCCGGCAAGGAAAAAGCGCTTGTTGAAAAGATGGAGGCGTTGAATATTCGTGAAGAGGATATAGCGGAAACCTTCATCCGCTCCAGCGGAAAGGGCGGTCAGCATGTAAACAAGACCTCGACCTGTGTTTATCTCAAACACCTTCCAACGAGCATTGAAGTCAAATGTCAGCAGGAACGCTCCCAGTCCCTCAACAGATACAGGGCACGGGTACTGCTGGCTAAGAAGATAGAGCAACTGGTAAAGGGCAGGGAGAGCGAGGAAATACAGCGGATAGAGAAGATCCGGCGACAAAAAAGAAAGCGTTCAAAAAGAGCCAAAGACAAGATGCTTGCGGACAAAAAGATCGTGTCGGAAAAGAAAAAACTTCGCAGCCGTCCCACAGAAAATAATGTCTGAGAACCTTCTCAGGATATATCATAAACTATACGCCTCCTTCGGCCCACAGCGCTGGTGGCCTGGTGAAACACCCTTTGAGGTGGCAGTGGGCGCTATTCTTACTCAGAACACCAACTGGGGCAATGTTGAAAAGGCGATAGAAAATCTGAAAAATGCCGATGTGCTGAATCCGGCGGCCCTGCATAACATGTCACATGAACGCCTGGCTGCGCTTATCCGTCCTGCAGGATATTTCAATATCAAGGCCAAACGACTGAAAAATTTTATTGCATTCCTCATGCACGAATACCAAGGCAGCTTAGACAGGATGAAGAAAGAGGATTTGAGTTCCATAAGAAAGAAGCTGCTTGTCGTCAACGGCATCGGCCCTGAGACAGCGGATTCCATAATCCTCTATGCCCTGGAAAAACCTGTTTTTGTCATAGACGCCTATACAAAAAGGGCGCTTTCCAGACATAATATTTTGGACCATAACGCATCGTATAATACATTTCAGCGCCTGTTTCACTCCAGACTCAAAGAAGATATCAGCATCTTCAACGAATATCACGCCTTGTTTGTGAGGCTGGCAAAAGAAAATTGCAGGACAAAGCCGTTATGCGCAGGCTGTCCGCTTGAAGGGATGTGAATACTATGGCACGCATTATCACTCAGATTCTGGTAGGGCTTATGCTTCTCTTCGGTGCGGCAACCCTTTTCCCAAAGGCATATTTTGAGTTCAGGGACAGAAAATTCGGGAAGGGCATGCTGTCTATTTTCCTCGCCTGTATCGCGCTCTTTTTTTCATACATGGCCTTTTATTATGCGTATCTTTTGCTAAAATAAATTCTCATTGTTGGCGGAGGGTTTATGTCAAAAAAGGATCTTCCCTGTCACCTGATAATCACAATATGTCTGATAATATTTTCGAAGGGGAGTTTGAAATCAGATATGGAAATATTGTTTTGGTCAATCCCTGCTAATTCCTTCTCAAGCCCCGGCCCTTTTGACAGTATCAGGATGCCGTTTGTATTGAGAATATTTTTCGTTTTTTCGATAAACTCCCTGATGCTGTAGAGCGCCCTGGTGACCGCAACATCGACCTGAAGCCCTTTTACTTCCTCGATCCTCTTGTCGATAATTTCTATATTCTTAAGCCGTAGTCTGCTACAGATGTGTCTTAAAAAAATTGCCTTCTTCTGAGTTGGTTCAATAAGAAAGACCGAACGATTGGGGAACATGATTTTAATCGGGATGCCTGGAAACCCTGCGCCGCTGCCGATGTCAGCCAGCGTCGTTGCTTCATGTGGCAGCAAGTTTGCGAAAAGGAGGGAGTCAAAAAAATGCTTGATAATTATATCCCTGTCTGTCTTAAGCCCTGTAAGATTATATGCCCTGTTCCATTTTTTGAGCTCTTCAAGGTAGGTTAGAAAGGCATTGGCCTGCTCTTCAGTAAAGGAAATATCAAGAATCTTAAGACCATCTCTTAATAATTCATCAGCTGATTCTTTATGCATCCTTATACTTTCTAAAATTCTTCACTAAACTGGAAAATGAATCCGGCGTGTATCGCTCAAAGTCCTCTTCGTCCACGTAAACGAAGTCGTAATCCACTTCTTTCTGCACCCGGTTGATGTCTTCGCACCATTGCCGCAGCCGCGCCATCTTCAGCGGCACATCCAAATCTTCCTGCCCTTTCGTTTCGACAATGGCAAGCCGCTTTTCGGACAGCTTGACCACAAAATCCGGGTAGTAGTTGGAAATGTCGCCGTCCGCTTTCACGTAATCGAGCTTGAAATTGACGGCCCAGTAGTTCTTCGCGTAAGAGACCACGTCGGTGCAATCCTCCAGGAATGCGGCAAACCGAAGCTCTAAATTGCTGTCACCAATGATGCGGTTAAAGACGCTTTTCTTCGGAATCAGGTAGCCTTGATTCTTGGCTACAAAAGGCCGGGTCTGCCGCAGCTTGATGGTGTCGCGGATTTCGGCGTCGCCTTTGTCACGAACGGTCAGCGCGTTGATCGCCTTCTTGAAGGTCTCGATCAGGGTCTTGGTAGCGGCCAGTTCCGACAGGTTGCGTAACGTGTTGGGGTCTTCCAGTTCAACGGAGCGGTCGAACAACTCCTTTTGCACGAAAATTTTGACTTTGGGGTAGATCACGTCGTAGCCGCTGAACAGGCGCAAATCTTTCATAATCGTCCGCGCAAAATAGCCGATGACGCTGCGGTAATCGGCAATGCCCGCTGTGTCGAGGATAGTCGTGTGTGTCACTTCGCCGGTGGTGATGTCTTTGAAGACGATCTCCCGCTGTTCTTCCTCGCTGAATTGCCGGTAGTCCACGCGCTGATGCCCCAGCACGCTCACGTCCAGAGCGCCAAGATTCTTGTATTCCCTGTAGATACGGGGGCTCAGCACCGGTATTTCAATGTCCAGCGCGGCGATGTCCTTCTTCTCGTTCTCCTTGTCAACTTCGACCACCAGCGGAGTCTTCGGCCCCGTGCCTTCTCCCATTGGCTTGCGTTCGAGCACCACGCCTTCGGCCTGAATGGATTCCACAAACTCCATGAAGGCATTAGTGCCGATCACGCTGACATATTCTTCCACATCGCCGGGATACATCTTGCGCAAACCCCGGCCCAGCGTTTGCTCAGGAAGGATGTTGCTCGTTGCGGAATAGGCGCGCAGGCCCACAATGGTGGTGACATTCTTCACGTCCCATCCCTCTTTGAGCATCATCACCGAGATAATGGCCTTATACGGGCTGTCCATGCCGTCAATCTCATTGGCCTGCTTGCGCAGTTTCTCCAGTTCATCCTTGTCCTTGCCCGAGGCGGATTCGGAAATATCGCCGTTGTTCTTGGTGTGAATGACCAGCACCGCGTCTTTCAAGTCCGGGTAATGCCCCTCCAGATACTCGGCCACATCGTCGCAGTTGCGCGTGTCATCGGTCATCACGAACAGGATGGCCTTCTTGCCCATCTTCTCGTGTTCGGCATACGCCTTGCGCCATTCAATCACACCCAGATGAATATAGTCTGTATATTTCTCGGTATACTTCGCGCTCTGCCGTTCGCTCAACTTCGCCCGGCTCGGCGCGTCCGGCAGAACAGGATGCTTCACGACGTTCTGCGAGATCGCCTCTACGAGCGGATAATCGGCCACGGTCTGCACAAAAATCGCGCCATTGTTGTGCTTGGGCGTGGCCGTCGTGTCCACCTGCATGGAAAGAGCCGCCCCCTTCTGTTTCAGCCGGTTGTGGATATCTTCGATTGCCTTGAACCAGGCCATGCGCGGGTCGTGAATATGGTGAGCCTCGTCATTCAACACCATCAGCTCGTCTATATCCCGGACAATCATGCCCAAATCCACCTTGGAATCCGTGGTCGCGCCCGTGGGCCGCTTGCCCAGAAAATAATCCCGCAGGTCTTCATCATCCGGCGACGGCGGAATGTCTTCACCAGAATAAACCCGGTGAATGTTCGTCAGGAAGATATTACCCGTAGGCTGGGTGATACGAACCTCGTCTTGCAGATGCAGAGTGAGTTGAAAATCGTCGCGCCAGTTGCGTCCGTCAAACCCATTGTCCGGCAGCACCGGATCGTCGAAGAAGATGCGGAGACCCTGGAAATCCCGGTATACGCGGTCCAGGACGATGATGTTGGGCGTGATGACCAGGAAGTTGCGCGCCAGTTCCGATTCCGGCTCGTACAGTTTGTGATAAAAACTCCACGCCAGCGCCAGACTCAGCACCTTGGTCTTGCCGCTGCCCGTCGCCATCTTCACCACGAACCGCCGCCAGGTCTTGTCGAACATGCTCCCGGATACAAGGCCGCTGGCATCAAAGCGCATCATATCGTGTTTGTCCTTAACACCCACGACATCGTAAAGGTAGACAATAGTCTCAAGAGCCTCGCGCTGGGCGAAGTAATATTCAAACTCAACCAGACCCTCACCCCCGGCCCCTCTCCCATAGGGCGAGGAGAGATAAGCCTTCGGCAGCAGGTGCGGCGTCTTGAACCACCAATTGAGCAGGCTCCGGCTGGTGTCAGTCGCATCCGCGTACCCAGCGTCCCGGAACTCCTTCACCTTGCGGCGCAGCTCCGCCACGAGCGGCGGCATGAGTTTCTCCATGCTGGTCTCGCGCAACGCCTCATCTGCGGGAAACCAGCGGATGCCAGGATCGAGAATCGCGTGCGGAGATTGCGGAAAGTCTTTATGCAGGGCCATATCGGTTACCCTTTTTTCTTCTTTGCAGGCGTCTCAGCCTTGCCGAGTTGCTTGCGCTGTTTTGTCTCGACCATTTTGCTGACGTCAGCAAAATGATCCTCAATACGATGTCCGCCGGAATATTATTCATTCGAACCTCCCGACAACTCCGCTTCAATCTCTTCCACGCTTGGCAGGCTGGATTTCAGATTGTCAGGGAGTAATTGGGTAAGCTGATATTCCGAAACGCCAATGGGCTTATGAATGTCACTCAGGGCATATTCCGCCACCAGCCTATCTCTGTTTTTGCAAAGCAGAATGCCGATGGTGGGCTGGTCGCCCTCTTTACGAAGTTGTTCATCTATTGCCTTGATATAAAAATTCAGTTTACCTGCATGTTCCGGTTCAAAGTCTGTAGTTTTCAGTTCAATGACCACGTAACAATGAAGCTGGGTATGATAGAAAAGGAGGTCAATAAAAAAGTCTCTTTCGCCAACTTGAATAGGAACCTGCCTGCCGATATAGGCGAACCCGGCTCCGAGTTCCAGCAAAAAATGGGTGATATGATCTACAAGGCTTTTCTCCAGTTCCCGCTCATCAAAGTTTTTGCTCATGGTAAGAAAGTCAAAGATATAGGGGTCTTTGAGCGTCTGACGGGCGAGGTCTGACTGCGGCGACGGAAGCGCATTTGCAAAGTTGGAAACGGCTTTACCTTCCCGCCTGTATAAGCCGCTTTCTATTTGATGCACTAAAACACTCCGGCTCCAATTGTGATCCAGTGTATTCTGTACGTAATAAAGCGCCTCGTCAATGTTTTTGCATTTTGAGATGATTGCTATATTGTGCCCCCATGGGATATGAGTAATTTGTGCAACGGCCTGTTGCACAAATTGGCCGACAACTTGCCGGCTTTGTTCTCTATCATGAATTCCTGCCAATTGCGAAACAGGTTGTTTCGCAATTTGAACAGGCAAATTCGCTTGTTTGTAAAACAGATGCCATTGGCGTATAAGTTCAAGATTTCTCCTGGAGAACCCTTTCATTCCCGGAAATTCAGCCATTAGATCAATGCTGAGCCGACTCAAAAATTTATCACCCCAGTTAGTTGTGGATTGCTTCTGCACAATGTCAGCACCCAGTTCCCAATAAAATGTCAGCAGTTCTTTATTAACCGCAAGGGCTGCTTTTATTTGAATTCTGCGGACTTTATTCTTGAGATCGGCAAGCCAATCTTTATACTGTGAATCAGTTTTCAATTTCTTCACTTCCATACAAACCCCATTTTTACCAAGTGAGCAGTTACTTTCTTTTCCAACTTGCCGGGTTGCTTGCGCTGATTGGTCTCGACCATTTTGCTGACGTCAGCAAAATGATCCTCAATACGATGCCCGCCGTTTTCCTTCGCCATTACTTCTTCCCTCCCTTCTTCCC
>PGYF01000171.1 GCA_002839535.1 Nitrospira bacterium HGW-Nitrospira-1 | reverse complement strand
CACCTACTCGGCAGGATTGAGGGTGAGTGAAACGGCTCATTTGAAAGTCTGCGACATAGACAGCAAGCGGATGCAACTGCGTGTTGCTCAGGGAAAGGGCAAGAAGGACCGTTATGCTTTGTTATCCCCAGTTACTCTGAATTTACTTCGTGACTATTGGAGAGAGTATCGTCCTACGATATGGTTATTCCCGAGCCGTTTACCAGAGAGACCGATTTCCACTCGGACTATTCAGAAGGTATTTGAGAAGGCCAAGCAAAAGGCTGGTATTAAAAAGCCGGCCACTGTCCACACCCTGCGGCATAGTTTTGCCACCCATCTTCTGGAAGCGGGAACCGATATTTATCGTGTCCAGAAACTGATGGGCCATACGACCCCGAAGACTACTGCCATCTATATACATCTGAGACGCCAGGATCTGCTCAAAGTAGTCAGTCCACTCGATTCTTTGCTGGATTCATAGGAATGGATTCGAGCAAGAAGAATACTCCAGCCCAGGTTGAAGTAGCAGACATATTTCGCCAGTTTGGCCCGGCCTACAGCCAATCTCACCATCTGCCGCTTCGTCATCTTAGAGCTATGAATGCTATCGAGTGTTGCCGCACTGCTGCCTTAGGTGGACATGTCGAACAATGTGATGTCTGCGGGCATATTCGGATTTATATTTTCATATCGTTTTCACCATCCCAGATCTACTTAATCCTTTGGCCTTGAGAAACCAGAGGGTGGTTTATGACCTCCTGTTCAAGGCAGCCTCCGAAGCCCTTCTTGCCTTAAGCAAAGACCTTAAGCATCTGGGTGCAGAGATTGGCTTTATCTCGATTTTGCACACCTGGGGGCAGAATCTGATGGATCATCCTCACCTCCATTGCCTCGTCCCTGGTGGGGGGTTATCTCTAGATGGCAAGCGGTGGATTTCTTCCAGAAGAGGGTTTTTTATCCCGGTGAAAGTTTTGTCCCGGTTGTTCCGGGGAAAGTTCTTATTCTATCTCAAGGAGGCTTATCGGGGTGGCAAACTAAAATTTGTCGGAGAGATTCGATCTTTGGGTGATACGCGTAAATTTCAAATGATGATGGATGAGCTTTACCGGAAACAGTGGGTCCTCTACTGTAAGCCACCGTTTCGGAGTCCTGAACAGGTACTGGAATATCTCGGTCGCTATACCCACCGGGTGGCAATATCCAATAACCGTATTATTAAAGTTGAAGAAGGGAAAGTTACCTTCCGTTGGCGGGATTATCAAGATGGTAACCAGAACAAGCAGATGACCCTGGAGGCCTTTGAGTTTATTCGAAGGTTTCTATTACATATTTTACCGAACAACTTTGTCAAAATCAGACATTACGGGCTACTCAGCAATCGGAATCGAAAAACCAAGCTCAGGCGATGTCGGGAAATATTGGGTGTTGGTGCAAACCGAGAACAGCAGTCAACCGAATCAGAAAGCTGGGAGGAATTACTTTTTAAACTAACCGGTATTGACCCTCACCTCTGTCCTTGTTGTAAAAAAGGCCGGATGGTCACCAGAGAGATCTTATCTCCCCAGGGCCATGCGCCTCCCATGGAGGTGAGATGGGTAGCTTGATTTTCAAATAGCGGATATGAATAGAGGGTTAAGGGAGAAGAACGCTCTTTTTTAAGAAAATCAACTCTACTATGAACAC
>PGYF01000170.1 GCA_002839535.1 Nitrospira bacterium HGW-Nitrospira-1 | reverse complement strand
CCTTCAACCCTCGTTAATGGTTCTATAATAATTTCCTTTGCCATTTTTATTTTAATAAATTTTTAAATTTTTTTTAGTTTAAATTTTTAGTTTAAATTTTTAGTTTAAATTTGTTGGTTTAAATTTCTAAATTTATCTTTCAATTTAAATTTTTCTTGACGACATTCGTGAAAGTACTGCTTTTATCTTTGCGACCATATCTTCCATTGCCTCCGAAGCATAAGCTCCCGCAGGTGCTTTTTGTAAGAACGGTGAATATGGCTCATCAGGAAATTCCGGCTCTGTGCATCCGATACAAATTCCTCCGACTGTTGTGCATCCCCCCGCACCTTCAATAAATCCCCTTTTCGGAATCTGACAATGTGTGATTATTCCTTTACATCCGAGCATTCCCATGCAATACGGCTCGCCGAATTTGGAAGAATATTTCCCACCTGCAAAATATCCTGCTCTCGGACAAATTTCATGTACTTTCGGACCATACAAAAATTTAGGTCTGTTATCTGCATCAAGTTCCGGAACAGGTAACGCACCTCTTGCCGTTAAAACAAGATGTCCCAATGCCTCAATTATTGTTTCTCCCGAAGGCGGACACCCCGGAAGATTAATGACAGGCAGCCCTAAACCGCTTTTGTAATCCTTTCCAAGGAAATTTATAACCCCTTTTGCTCCTGTCGGATTTGGATTTCCATGTGGAATTCCGCCGAATGATGCACACGCACCGACAGCAACAACAGCTCCGGCCCTTTTTGATAATTTTAAAAGCACATCATCAAATAACATCATTTTTCCGTCTATTTCCCCGACACCACAATAATACCCGCCTGTTTCCTGTGCTTTTTTCTCGTCCGGAACAGCACCTTCAACGACAAGAACAAAGGGATCGTATTTTCCGTTTATTGCATCGTCTAAAATTTTTGAGGCATCTTCTCCCCATGGACCCATAATCGTGGGATGATAAACCAGATTTATGCCTTCAATTTGCGGCAGAAAGCCGGTCAAAACATTAA
>PGYF01000051.1 GCA_002839535.1 Nitrospira bacterium HGW-Nitrospira-1 | reverse complement strand
TTGTCATTGTCCGGCTTGACCGGACAATCCAGGATAGGGTATGGATTCCCCGATCAAGCATGCCCTCTGACTTGATCAGGGGGTCGTGGAATGACGGAGTGGGGTCGTGGAATGACAGAGGGGGTCGGGCAATGACACAAATTAGGAAGCAATTCATCCCTGTGCCAAGAGCACAGGGAGTTCTTGCTTAGTTATTAAAGTGTCAGTGTCAGTTTTCTAAATCTGTTCACTGGCACGGTTCACTGACACTATTTCACTTAAAACAAAAGGAGGATTTTAAAAATGCCGTATGATGCAACGAAATTAGCTGACTGGCAGATTTCCGAGGAAGCTGAAAAGAAAATGCCCACCCCTGAAGAATGGCGTGAGAAGCTGGGTCTGCAAAAGGACGAGATGCTGCCCATGGGCCGCCTGTCCAAGATTGACTTTCTTAAGGTCAACGAACGTCTCAAAAATAAGCCCGACGGCAAGTACATAGAAGTGACCGCCATCACCCCTACCCCCCTGGGCGAAGGCAAAAGCACTACCTCGTGCGGTCTGATGGAAGGTCTGGGCAAGCGTGGTGTTAACGTAGGCGGGGCGCTGCGGCAGCCCTCAGGCGGTCCCACCATGAACGTAAAGGGCACTGCGGCCGGCGGCGGCAACTCCCTGCTGATCCCCATGACCGAGTTTTCCCTGGGCCTTACCGGCGACATCAACGACATCATGAACGCCCACAACCTGGCCATGGTGGCGATGACCTCCCGGATGCAGCACGAGCGCAATTATAACGATGAGCAGCTTGCGCGTCTCACAAAAATGAGGCGTCTTGACATAGACCCCACCCGCGTTGAGATGGGGTGGATTATTGACTTCTGCGCCCAAAGCCTTCGCAATATCATCATCGGCATCGGCGGCAGACAGGATGGATTTATGATGCAGTCCAAGTTCGGCATCGCAGTAGGGTCCGAGTGCATGGCCATCCTGTCCATAGCCAAAGACCTTGCTGACCTGAAACAGCGTCTGAACAACATAACCGTAGCCTTCGACAAGAGCGGCAAGCCGGTTACCACAGGCGATCTGGAAGTCGGCAACGCGATGGCCGCCTTCATGCGCAATACAATTAATCCCACCCTCATGTGTACGGCAGAATACAACCCCTGCTTCGTACATGCCGGGCCTTTTGCCAATATCGCCGTGGGCCAGTCATCCATTATCGCCGACCGGATCGGTCTGAAGCTGTTTGACTACCATGTGACCGAGTCCGGCTTTGCAGCTGACATTGGTTTTGAAAAATTCTGGAACGTCAAGTCCCGTTTCAGCGGCCTGAAACCACATGTTTCAGTGCTCACCACTACTGTCCGCGCCCTGAAGATGCATGGCGGCGGTCCAAAGGTAGTGGCCGGCAAGGCCCTGCCCGAAGAGTACACCAGGGAAAATCTGGCCCTGGTCGAAAAAGGCTGCGCCAACATGGTCCATATGATTAACGTCATCCGCAAGTCCGGGATAAACCCTGTGGTCTGCGTCAACCGTTTTTACACGGATACGGATGCAGAAGTGGCTGTTATAAAGAAGGCCGCAGAAGCTGCAGGCGCACGCTGCGCCGAGTCCCAGCATTGGCTCAAAGGCGGTGAAGGGGCGCTGGAACTGGCCGACGCCGTCATTGACGCCTGCAATGATACAAATGACTTTAAATTTCTTTACCCGCTGGAGATGAAGCTGCGCGACAGAGTAGCGAAAATTGCCAAAGAAGTGTACGGGGCGGATGGCGTCTCCTGGCTGCCTGAAGCTGAAGCCAAGGCCAAAATGCTGGAAGACGATCCCAAGTACGCTGATTTCGCCACTATGATGGTCAAGACCCACCTGAGCCTCTCTCACGACCCGGCCATAAAGGGAGTGCCAAAGGGCTGGACACTGCCTATCAGAGACATCCTGATTTACTCCGGCGCAAAGTTCCTGTGCCCCTGCGCAGGGACGATCAGCCTAATGCCCGGAACAAGTTCCAATCCTGCCTTCAGAAGGGTTGACGTTGATACCGCAACCGGAAAGGTATCAGGTCTGTTCTAAATAATTAGAGTCTGTATATAAAGTCGCTTTTTTTGTCTGTCATTCCCGCAGTCAGTTAGCGGGAATCCAGTTTTTTCGATATGCTCTGGATCCCCCGGTCAAGCCGGAGGATGACAAATATTTACTTTATACACAGACACTATTATCAATTTCCAACTACATGGGCAGGAGAAATCCTGCCCATGTTGTTTTCCTTTTCCTTAAACCACATGATAAAATCATTTCATGAAAAAAGTCGGCTTTATCTATGACGATATCTTTCTCCTCCATGAGACGCCTGCCGGACACCCTGAATCCAGGGACCGTCTCATCGCAATAAACAAGGCCCTGAAGCAGTCTGATATTGGAAACAAACTCCTTTATATAAAACCGCGTAAGGCTGATTTACAGGACGTCCTCGCTGTTCATGCCAATTCCTACATCGAACATATCATAAAATTTACCGGCTATTATGACCCTGACACGTATATTTCGAAAAATTCGGTGGAAGCTGCCCTCTATGCTGCAGGGGCTGTGATAGAGGCAATAGACAAATGTAAAAACAAAACGATTGAGAGGGCCTTCTGCGCCGTAAGACCGCCCGGGCATCATGCAGAGGCAAACAGGGCAATGGGCTTTTGCATATTCAATAATGTCGCTGTCGGGGCACGACATGCACAGAAATCAGGATACAGGAAGGTCTTTATTGTTGATTTCGACGTCCACCACGGCAATGGCACACAGCATATCTTTGAAGAAGACAACTCAGTCTTTTACTTCAGCACGCACCAGTATCCGCATTATCCCGGCACCGGCAGCGATTCAGAAAAAGGCAAAGGAAAAGGCATTGGATTTACCTGCAACATGCCGATGCATTATGGCGCCGGGGACAAGGATTACTTTACGGCTTATCAGGATATTCTTCCGGGACTGGTCAGAAATTTCGACCCGGACATTATTCTGGCGTCTGCGGGTTATGATTTGCACGCCAAAGACCCCCTTGCCGGGCTCAGGGTAACAAACGAAGGCATAAGGAATATTGTCAGAGGGATATTGTCTTCAAAGAAAAACATCCCTTATATTTTCTGCCTGGAAGGCGGGTACAACCTCACTTCGCTGTCCGAGTCAGTGCTTATCACGCTTGGAGAACTGCTTTATTCGGAATAACGGAATCTCGCCGATTTTTTTACGCGTTCTCATTTTGTCGGTATTTTGGGAATCGTGCCAAAGAGATATTTGAAGTCCTCATCTTCAAACCTGACCCCCATGCCAACATAACCTCCACGCCATTTTTTGTTCAGGATATTATCCGCGCCTGCGCTCAGGAAGATATTCTTAAAGATAAAATGCTCCACACCGACCTTTATATGCGGGTTCTTTGCATTCTCTTCATCATTCGAAAAATCCCATATGTCCGTTGTTATCCTGCCCCTGTCGTCATTGAAGAAATAATCTCCGCCCACGCCAAAGGTATTCTCAGTCAATCCGATCCTTACCGCAGCAGCGCCAAATCTCCTGGCAAACTGCGCTGTAACCTCCATACGTTTTTTAATTTCTTCCTGTTTTATTACCTGCCCCGGCGGTGTTGTAATCGTCTCCGTAGTTTTAATGCTGCCGACCGGGTCGCTAACAACACCCAGAATATAATATTTATCCGGTCTGGGCTGCAAGGTAACATAAAAAGCCCCCCTGCCGTCCTTTGGTTTTGTAAGATAATCCGCCTGGAAGGTGATAAACGTCCTGAACCTGTCAACTGCGGAGATGGTCTTGTTTACGCCTTCAGCAGCCTTGTTGAGCGATTCATAGAGACGGTCATCCTTGAGGAGCTTGCCGAGAGAGCCTTCTCCCTTGTTGATCTGTTTTGAAATATTGTCCAATGACGCCACAGCGCTTTTTATTGCAGGCCTGTTCTCCTCTCCCATTGCCTTGAGTTCCCTGGCGGCCTTGTTCAGATTCTCAACAAGCTCAGTGCCGTTCGCCTTAAGAGCGCCGGAAAAATCCTTCATGTTCGCTATGCTATCAGTCAAAGGCTCTCTGTTCTTTTCTATGAGACCGCTTATCGAGGCAGTAAGATTATTGATATTATCGAGCGTGCTTCTAAGCTTGTAATCATTTACGGAAATAGTCTGCCTCATGTCGGAGGTGATATCCCTGAGGTTCACTATGGTCTGACGTAAAGACTTCTTTGCTTCATCTGTACCGAGGACATCATTAAGAGATTCCGAAAGAGTTGTGAATTTTTCAGATACAACGATCAAGTTCCTGGCAAGGTCATCAATATCAACAAGTTCTTTCACATTGCCTATCGTATCCCCGTCCCTCAAGAGTCCGGCCCCTGCGGTACCGGCCTTGATATCAAGATATTTGTCCCCCAGAAGACCTGTCAACTTGATAGATGCAGCCGCATTTTTATATATCTTTACAGCCGGATTCATTAAAAGACTTACCTCTGCCTTACCATCAGAAAGTTTAATAGCGCTAACAGTTCCTGCGTCAACACCCGCAATCCGCACTCTCGTCTTTTCATCAAGTCCTGCGGTATTGTTGAAATAGACATGCAGGGTATAGCCCTTGGCCCATTCCAAACCGCCAACCTTAAAAGTCATGAAAGTAAGGATAGCCAGGACAACAAGAGCAAAAATTCCAACTTTAAGCTCTGTTGAAAATTCTTTCATGATCCACCCCTTCGATCTTTATAGGCCCTATAGCGCTGCCTGTTATAAATTGTTTTACCACAGGATTTTCCGTGTTTTTTATCTCATCAGGGGAGCCGGTCTGGATAATCTCTCCTTCATAGAGCATTGATATCCTGTCGGCTATTTTATACGCGCTGCGCATATCATGCGTAATCGCAACTGACGTAACAGAGAGCCTCTCGCGCATTTCAATGATAAGGTCATTGATGGCATCGGCTGTTATCGGATCAAGCCCTGTAGTAGGCTCATCATAGAGCAATATCTCAGGTTCATGCGCAATGGCGCGCGCAAGCCCCACCCTTTTTTTCATTCCGCCGGAGAGTTCCGCGGGAGAGAGATTTTCGACCCCAACCAATCCCACCAACTTCAACTTTTCTATCGCCATCTCCTTAACATCGCCTGGTTTGAAGTTTTTCTGCCTCATAAGAGCAAAGCCCACATTCTCCCATACATTCATGGAATCAAACAGAGCAGCCATCTGAAAGAGCATGCCGAATTTTTTTCGCACTTCATACAGCTCATTCTCTTTCAGGGTCGTTATATTCACCCCTTCTATAAAAATATTCCCCTTGTCCGGCTTCAGGATACCGATAATATGTTTTAGGATAATACTCTTTCCTGAACCGCTTCCGCCGATAATTACCATGCTCTCGCCTTTCTCCACTCCAAGATCAAGCCCCTGCAAGACTTTATTGGAACCAAATGCCTTATGCAGATCAACCAATTTTATCATCTGAACAGCCAGTTGGAAAGGAAGTAGTCTGATATAAGGATCGTCATGGATGATAATACCACTGCCCCTGTTGTTGCCTTGCCGACCCCCTCTGCGCCGCCCATGGTATAAAACCCCTTGTAACAGCTGACTATGGCTATCGCAGCGCCAAAGAAACAGGCCTTAATAAGCCCGTTATATATATCACCAGGTTCAAGATAGTCCCATGTCCTCTTCCAGTAAACCACAGAGCTGGTTTTGAACATTCCCACGGTTACAATATAGCCGCCGATAATACCGACAATATCAGCGACTATCGTGACCGCAGGGAGCATGATAAGACCGGAAAGAAATCTCGGAACAATCAGGTATTTTACAGGATTTGCAGCCAGTGTCTCCAATGCGTCTATCTGCTCGGTTACCCTCATCGTGCCGAGTTCAGCCGCCATTGCTGCGCCGGCGCGGCCTGCCACGATCAAGCCGGTAAGCACAGGGCCCAGTTCCCGTGTCATGGAGAGCGCTACAACTGTTCCTACCAGCTCTACGGCGCCGAACCTTTTAAATGCAGTATAGGTCTGCAGGGCGAATACCATACCGGTAAAAATAGCCGTTACCAAAACAACAGGCAGCGACCTCACCCCAATTTCGAGCATCTGCTTGATAATATTTTTTATCTCAAAGGGCAGCGCCGTCATCTGCTTCAGCGTGGAGGACAACAAAAGTAAAATGCGGCCGAACTCTTCTGAAAAGATGATAATTTTTTTCCCGAACCGTTCTATAAATGTAATCAATGAAGGTATTCCTTTTTTGCCCTGCTCCCCAACGAGGTTATGATTTCATAGGGGATCGTATTTATTCTTGATGAGAGTTCTTTTGCCGTAATCATATCCCTGCCCTGCCGGCCAAGAAGGACTACTTCCTCTCCCTCAGCGATGTCCCCGACTTTCGTAACATCTATCATAGTCAGATCCATGCAAATTCTGCCTGCCACCGGCGCCCTCATCCCCCGAACAAGCATGTCAGCGTTATTGGAAAATAGGCGATTATATCCGTCTGCATATCCGACAGGGACAACAGCTATCTTACTCTCTCTCTTTGTAATAAATGTCCTGCCGTAACTGACAGGCGTGCCCGCAGGCAATCTTCTTATGGAAAGAATCTTTGTCTTTATCTTCATCAGCGGTCTCAGCCCGTAGCTCTCGTGAAAGGGAGAATAGCCATAAAGGGCAAGTCCTGGTCTGACCGCATCAAGCAGGCCTTCTTTAAAAGAAAAGAGAGCAGCGCTGTTGGCCATATGGGCAAGCAGTTTGCGGCCTGTTTTTTTCTGTATTGCTGCCCGGATGTTCTGAAAAACTTCAAGCTGATGGACCGCATAAGACCTGTCGCTTAAATCCGCTTCGGAAAAATGGCTGAGGAGGCCCTCCAGTTCAACGCCTTCCAGGTTTGAGATGGACACAGCTGCCGAGACAGCTTTATCAGGCATAAATCCGATTCGACCCATGCCGGTATCAATTTTAAGATGTACAGGGATTTTCTTCCCTCTCCCTTTTGCCTCACGTGAAAATGCAGCCGCTGTCTCCATATCGTAAATGACCGGTATCAGGTCATACACAAAATAATCGGCAATATCAGAACAGTCAAAGAGTACAATGATTTTCGCCTTGACGCCTGATTCCCTGAGTATTTTCGCTTCTTCCGTATACGCTGCCGCCAGATACGATATGCCTTCAGAGACAAATTTTTTGGAAATCTCAACAGCGCCGTGTCCATAGGCGTCTGCCTTGACAACGGCAATCACCGTCCTGTTGCCGGCAATCCGGCGGATAATTTCAAGATTATGTTGAAGCGCAAAGAGGTCTATTTCAGATACTGTGCCTCTATTCACCCTTGTCTTTTTCTTCCCCTGCTTTTCCTGCGTCATCCGCCTTTTTCTTCGGGGTCACATCAATTTCGTCAGCTCCAGAGGTCGACTTCTTGAAGTTTTTTATGGCAAGTCCTATCCCCTTCCCAATCTCCGGCAATCTGGATGCGCCAAAAAGAACAACGACAATAATAAGAATAACAATAAGCTCCGGCATTCCCAATCCAAACATTTTAACCTCCTGTTGTCCGCTGTAAATCTTCTTGCGTAAGGCAATTTATGGGCAGACTCTAATTAAATTATGCATAGTTTATTAAAAAATTGTTTTCAATACAAGCTAACGAATTGCCTCATCTAAAATCTACATGAAAGTGAATCGTTGCCTCATTTAAAAAACTATACGAAAAAATATCAAAATAGTCTCTCATAAAT
>PGYF01000169.1 GCA_002839535.1 Nitrospira bacterium HGW-Nitrospira-1 | reverse complement strand
CACTTTCATTTTTTCTGCACATTCCCCACAAATAGAAGGTTTTAAATAATAGTAGTATATACATTGTATATATGACAAAGAACGTGCAGGTTTCAATCCAGAGCCATTTCGAAATAGACGGCATCCATGCCGTAATACAGCGCAAAGCGACCAAATTCGGGAACGGCGCGAAGGTCGATTGCCCCAAAGAATATCTTGGAAGGGATGTGTATCTCGTGATAGTATGACAGTGAATCCAGATAGAATATCCAGAACCATGACCACTCTTGACACCTTTGTCAATCACTGTCTGGACCTGACTCCGAAAGGGTTGTTTCTTTCAGGTTTTCACTACAACCGGGAACTATTGTTGGCAGCGATGGCAAACACATACGTAGAAACAGCGGGCAACAAAGCGGATTCTCTTCATCTGGCTATAAAAAATGTCCCCGGCTCGAAATTTTACTGGGAATACCTGACAGCAGTGAGGATATTGGGCAAAAGATTCAAGCTCGATGAGCAGGACGTTGTTCTGGCCTTTGACTATACGGATGAGGATTTCTACGGAGAAGTTGAAGGGTTTTGGATGCATGGGTGGACAGGGGCCAGAGGAGTTACAGGCAAGTTCAAGTTCCTTACCTGCGCCCTTGTAAGTTCAGATATTCCTGAACGGATACCCCTCATTTCAATTCCCATCGCACTTGGCCATAACATGGCAAAGGAGATCTGTTTTTGCCTTTCTCTTGTCGAGCCTTTGGTCAAATCCATCAAACTCATCCTTTTCGACAGGGGATTCTACAGCAAAGAAGTGATGCTTTCACTTACAAACGCCCGTTATCCATATCTGATATTCGTTCCAAAAAATGATATAGTGAAAAGGGAACTTGCAGGGATGGCGGAAAACGAGAACAAAACGATACGTTATGAATTCAAATTAACCAAAGACAAAACTACGCTGCGTGGTAAAACAACCCTGGCGTTTCTGAAAAAGATTTTCGATCCATCGAACGAAAAGAGTTTTGACTGGTGCTTTGCCA
>PGYF01000168.1 GCA_002839535.1 Nitrospira bacterium HGW-Nitrospira-1 | reverse complement strand
TGCTCTGTAGAAAACATTAATAATAATATGTAAAAAAGCTCTTTTTGAAAAGTAAATAAAGGATCATCAGGTCGTAGGTCAGCACTCGCAGATAGCATTCGGCCGTTCTTGACAATTCTTTTCGTGCGGTCAGGTAAGCGCCAAGCCGCCGTTTGAATCTCGAGAAGACACTTTCAACCTGCCATCGCTGGCGATATTTTTTATTTGGGAAGTGCTGCTTCATTTTTCTTCTGAAGAAGCCGCCGGTTTTACCGTATTTCAAATTCCGGTCGTTGACGGCGATTGTCGAATTAATACCAAATTGCTTTCGGCAGAGTTGATGATTGTATTCAGAATCGAATCCAGAGTCAGCCAAAAGGCTTTTAACGGGCATGTTATCAACGGCCATCTCCAGAGCCTCTTTGAGTTCATGACAGTCTGTGCTTGGCCCTTTGCTGATTGTCGCCGAGCCAATCAGGTGGTTATCATTATCAATGATGACCAACAGCTTTGTCCATCTGCGATATTTGCTTGTTCGGCTGTTTTGACGCATTATAAAGTGTCTGCTGACATAATGGTTTTCAAGGCCGGTGGAGTCTGCCGAACAGATATTGGCTGATTTTGCGGTGTTGATTACGCGTTCGAAAATTTTCCCAAGCAGGCCGGTAAAGACGTTTTTTTTAGCATCCGATTCTGCGCTTTTTGAACAGTTGTAAAGTGCGGCAGCTTGGTTAAACCCAGGACATTTCTTAAATCTGAAGAGTCTGCAAGCAGCTGAATTATCCCACGATAGTCTGTCCTGAAAAACTGACGCAAGACCATTATGGCGAATAGCTGAGATTGGGTAAAATCGTGCCGAGAACGCATGTCTGAGTATGATGGCAAAACTCCAGAGGCGGTTTCGAGAGCCTGTTTTGCCAGCCTCAGAGGCGATTTGGTCATAGCAGGACGCTTTCTGGCCATAGCGGCATCCTTTCGATAAAAGTTTGTAAAATCGTTTGCTATAATCAATCATCGGCATAACCTATGACTTAAATGTATTCTTTTCTACAGAGCA
>PGYF01000050.1:7964-11419 GCA_002839535.1 Nitrospira bacterium HGW-Nitrospira-1 | reverse complement strand
TCCAGATTTATATATTATATATTGTTGTCATTGTCCGGCTTGACCGGACAATCCAGGATAGGGTATGGATTCCCCGATCAAGTCGTGGAATGACGGAGGTGGGTCGTGGAATGACAGAGGGGATCGGGCAATGACACAAATTAGGAAGCAATTCATCCCTGTGCCAAGAGCACAGGGATGAATTGCTTATTCATTAAAAGGGGCTGATTAGGTAAAATGAAAACCGGACATTTCTAAATTGGTAAAAAGCGGACATTTCTAAATTGGCGTAACAGGAAAAATGCACCTGTTGACAAAAATTCCATGCACTCCATATAATTTTAAAACTATGAGGGATCAGCCATCGCAGAAACTCTACGAGCCTGGTAAAAAGCTTTTCAAAGACGCGGAAACCTGCAAAAAAGCTTCTCAAAAAAAAGGAAAAGTAACAGCCGGTGTCCCTGCTTGATGTAAGGGATCTCAATATCTATTTCAGGTCAGCAGAAAACCCCGTAAAGGTTGTTTCCAGCCTCAACTTCACCATCAAGGAATCAGAGATATTCGGCCTTGCCGGTGAGAGCGGATGCGGAAAAAGCATTACAGCCCTTTCCATTATGGGGATACTTCCGCCTAATGCGTTTGCAGATGGCAGCATATTTTTCAGAGACAAAGACCTCCTGAAGCTTGACAGGGAGACGATGCGACAGCTGCGGGGCAGGGATATCTCGATGATATTCCAGGAGCCGTTGACCTCACTAAACCCGGTGCTTACCATAGGATGCCAGATAGCCGAAGTCCTCACGACCCACCTGAAGATGTCCAAAAAAAATGCGATTGACAAAAGCATCGAGTTGTTGAGAATGGTCAGGATACCTTCTCCTGAGGTCAGGGTGAAGGAGTATCCGCACCAGATGTCAGGGGGGATGAGGCAGCGGGTGATGATAGCAATGGCTATAGCCTGCAACCCTGGGCTGCTGATCGCCGATGAGCCGACAACAGCCCTTGATGTGACCATACAGGCACAGATACTTGAACTGATACAGGGCATCAGGGAAGAGCATAAGATGTCCATCCTGTTCATCACTCATGACCTCGGCATCATCGCAGAGAATGCCTCGCGGGCAGGCATCATGTATGCCGGTAGGCTTATGGAACTTGCTGATGCCGGAGAGATATTTCAGAACCCCAGACATCCCTATACCATAGGCCTGCTTGAATCAATCCCAAAAAAGAAAGGCACACTGCTTCAGCCGATTTCAGGGGTTGTTCCCCGTCCTGAAGACCTCCCTGCAGGATGCAAGTTTACGGACAGATGCAGGTATGCGGTCGGAGAATGCGGAATCAGAGAACCTGAATTAAGGGAGATTGCAGCGGGTCACCAGGTGCGTTGTCTGAGGGCGGAAGAGATAAGATGGAATTACTGAGGGTCGAATCCTTAACAAAATATTTTGGAGCAAAAAAGATATTCGGCGCCCGGCAAGGGACACTCAAGGCTGTTGACGGCATTGATTTTTCGATTCATAAGGACAAGGTCATGGCATTGGTGGGTGAGAGCGGGTGCGGCAAGTCAACAGTAGCAAGGCTTGCGCTGAACCTGATAAAGCCCACCTCAGGGACGGTTTTGTTTAGGGGCCGCAATATCTTTGGATTCAACCGCACTGAGATGAAGGCCTTCAGAAAGTCTGTGCAGATAATCTTTCAGGACCCTTTTGCATCTCTGAATCCTCGGAGGACAATCTATGCGACAATCTCCGAGCCTTTGGTAATCCATAACCTTGTTCCCCGCAGCAGTATGAGGGATGTGGTTGTTGATATTTTTGGAAGAGTCGGTCTTGCAGCTGATATTATGAACCGTTATCCTCACGAGTTCAGCGGAGGCCAGAGACAGAGGATATGTATCGCACGTGCGCTTGCCGTCTCGCCGGAGCTGATCGTTGCCGATGAGCCGCTTTCCGCCCTTGATGTTTCGATTCAGGCGCAGATACTGAACCTCCTTCAGGAACTTAAGGAGCAGACGAAAATATCCTTTCTCTTTATCAGCCATGATCTGAGGGTCGTTAAATATTTCAGCGATGCAGTCGGAGTCATGTACCTGGGCAGGATCGTTGAATATGCAAAGACAGATGAACTTTTTGAGACGCCGCTGCATCCGTATACGGAAATACTTCTTGCCTGTGTGCCGGAGATCAGGGCCGGCGGGGAAGGAACGCCGCAAAGGACGGCGTTAAAAGGCGAGGTCCCAAGTCCGATCAATATCCCTGCAGGATGCCCTTTTCACCCGAGATGTCCGAAGCGGTTCGAGCCCTGCGACAAGATCATTCCTTTGTTGCAAGAGCAAAAAGGGAGACTCGTCTCCTGCCATCTGCTGAAACAGCCTGAACAGTTATGATATTCGCATGATATAATATGCAAAAGAAATAAACTACCAGGGAGATCATCAAAAAATGCAATCAGCAGGGACATGGATGACTGAAAAGTATTTTGCAGCAACACCTTTTACATGCCGGAATACAATTTTTAACCTGCATATAATTATTCAATTAGCGATTGTAAATTGTATTACGGCATCCTGGAAAATCCTGTTGGAATTTCCAGACTTTGAAGGCATTCGTGTCCATGCGAACATAATTCAAATGCATTTTTTTGGATTAGCAACTTGTTGTATCGGTTTTTTTGCATAATACTAAAACAATGAAACTACTGCGCATAATGGGGAAATGGGGCCTTTCCATAGTGAAGGAAATGGGACACATGTTCATCTTCCTGATGAATTCTCTGTATACCATATTCAAACCACCTTTTAAAATCAGCTTACTATTGAGACAGATTCGTTTTTTGGGCAACAAGTCACTCCTGGTCATTCTGCTTACAGGGGCATTCACGGGTATGGTGCTGGCCCTTCAGTTATTTTATATCCTCAGAAAATTCGGCTCAGTGGCATTACTCGGGCCAGGCATTGCCCTGAGCCTCATCAGGGAATTAGGGCCGGTACTCTGCGCGCTGATGATCACAGGCAGGGCGGGTTCTGCCCTGACGGCCGAGATAGGGATGATGAGAATCTCTGAACAGATAGATGCGCTCACGGCAATGGCCTTAAATCCGATACGCTATCTTATTGTCCCCAATATTGTTGCTGCAATAATTGTCTTCCCCCTGCTTACCGGCATATACGATGTCATCGGCATATACGGGGGATATCTTGTAGGAGTAAAACTCCTTGGCATAAGCTCGGGCACATATTACTCCCTTATGAAGGATTATGTGGATATGGAGGACATACTGATCGGGTTTTATAAATCCATAAGTTTCGGGATTATCGTCTCCTGGATATGCTGTTATAAGGGATTTTATACAGGGTATGGCGCAGCAGGGGTAAGCAAAGCAACAACAGAGGCAGTGGTGATGTCCTCTATTTCGATTCTGGTCTGGGACTATTTTCTCGGCTCTTTTTTTGTATAGGGGACAACCGAAATACC
>PGYF01000050.1:0-7891 GCA_002839535.1 Nitrospira bacterium HGW-Nitrospira-1 | reverse complement strand
TTGATAAAACATATCATCGGTCTTCTTATTCCTGATAAGGGCAGCGTTGTAATTGACGGGGAAGATATCACCATTCTTGATGCGAGTGAACTTGACCGGATAAGGGAAAAGCTCGGGGTGCTCTTCCAGAGCGGCGCACTATTCGATTCTCTCACTGTGTATGGGAATGTGGCCTTTCAACTGAGGGAAAAAACAAAAATGGCCAAGGGGGAGATCAGGGACAGGACAATGCAGGCGCTTGAGGACGTTGGACTGAAAGGTATGGGAAATAAGTACCCTGCGGAACTGAGCGGGGGAATGAAAAAAAGGGCCGGTCTTGCAAGGGCCTTGATTGCCGAGCCTGCCATAGTCCTTTTTGACGAGCCGACAACAGGTCTTGATCCCATTATTTCACGATCCATTCACCGGCTGATACGGGCTACTCATGAAAAATATCAATATGCTGCGGTAATCATCAGCCATGAAGTTCCGGGTATTTTTGAGATCAGCGATAAGGTGGCGATGCTGTATAATGGCATGATAGAAGAATATGGAACACCCGAAGAAATTGTGAACTCTTCCAATCCGGTAATAAAACAGTTTATAACGGGCAGTCTTGAAGGCCCGATAGAATCTTTAGCTTAAGATTATGAGGAGGAAACACCCAAGATGAAAAAATTTGATATTGAACTGGCAGTGGGATTTTTTCTTTTACTGGGGATTTTGTCCCTTGCCTACATATCTATAAACCTGGGGAAACTCGAAATAGTCGGCAGAGACGGATATACTGTTTACGCTGAATTCGAAAAAGCAGGAGGAATCAAGCCAAAGGCTATCGTTGAAATAGCCGGTGTTGAGGTGGGAACGGTAAAGAGCGTAGACATTACCGGCGATTATCGCGCCAGGGTTGAACTCACGATTGACAAGGACATCAAACTCCAGGAGGACGCAATCGCATCCATAAAAACCAAAGGACTTATCGGCGAACAGTATGTGCAGATATCCCCGGGCGGGTCTGATAAATTCATCCCTAATGGCGGTAAAATAAGAGAAACGGAATCAGCCATTGATATTGAGGAGCTGATCTCCAAATATGTATTTGGAAAGATTTAAAGGAGAGATTATGAGACAAAAAATCGCCGGAAAACTTCTTGTCCTCCTTCTCGGTATTTTAATCTTTTGCCTGTTTCCACACAAAACAACTGCGGGTGAGCCGACAGATCAGGTAAAAGAAACAGTCGACTCTGTCATAAAGATTTTAAATAATAAAGACCTCAAGAAACCTGAAAAGCGACACGAAAGAAGCTCGAAAATCCGCGCGGCTATCGAAAAAAGGTTTGACTTTGAAGAAATGGCAAAGCGTTCCCTCGCCCTTCACTGGAAGAACAGAACACCCCGGGAGCAGGAGGAATTCGTATCCCTGTTCTCCGACCTGCTTGAGGATACCTACATAAAGAAAATAGAGAGATACGAGGACGAAAAAGTCAACTATACCGATGAAAGAACTGATGGCTCTTATGCCGTTGTGAGAACAAAAATTATCACTGCAAAGGAAATCGAGATACCGGTAGATTATAAGATATTCAAAAAAGGACAAAAGTGGGAAATATATGATATTGTCATCGAAGGCGTGAGCCTGGTGAATAACTACAGGACACAATTCAACCAGATCATACGCTCCGGCTCCTACGAAGAACTCATAAAGAAGCTGAGGAAAAAAACAGTGAAGTAAGAAAACTACTCTTTTACCTTGCTGTTTCTATGCTGAAGATACGCGTCTCTGAAAGAAATATAGGGATCAAGGGCTGATTCCTTCAGGTCTTCATAGTCCCCGATATGCAGAGAAGTTCGATTTGTAATATCCAAAGAACGCACACCAATTAATGATTCAACAGGCGTGATATAACTTACGGGATCCAGAAAAAAATCACCCACGGTTCCCGCAGTGTCACGCAGGGAGGAAGGCCCTAAAACAGGCCAGACAAGGTAAAAACCATTGCCGATCCCATAGGCTCCGAGGGTCTGACCAAGATCTTCGTCCTGCGCCTTGAGGTCAATGTTCTTTGCAACATCAAACATACCTCCAACACCGGCAATAGTATTGAAAACAAAACGGAGCAGCTCTGTGCCCGCCCCCCTTATCTTTAACTGAAGGAGGTTGTTTGCAAACCGTGCCGGCATGGTAATGTTCTGAAAAATATTTTTCACCCTTACACGTCCCCATTCCGGCACCACTGCGCTATAACCCCTGGCAACTGGCTTTAAAACCCAGAAATAGAGTTTATCATTGAAGGCAAACATCACCCGGTTCCACGGCTCCAGAGGGTCTGCGATACCGTTTCCCCCTGAAACTTCTTCGTATTCTGTCTCCTGTTGCGCAGCAGGCTCTGCTACAACAGTTGGTTTTCCCTCCTCCGGTACAGTCGCGGATTCCTCTTGCGCGGCAGGCGCTGAAACAGGCGTTGATTTCCCCTGCTCTATCAGAGATTCTTCAGCATACACAAAAACAGGGAGAACCATAAAAAACAGTATCGCCAGCCCTCGAAAGTAATGTCTTTTCATATCAATTCTTATCCCCATTTCCTAAAAAATGCAAACTCAATACTGTATGGTTTTTTAGTCTATTAAGCTTTAGAAAACCTTTGCAAGCATCATTTCGTGTTGATTTCCATGTGAGGCAACAGGCCGCCGAGTTCAGCCGACGAAGTCCTGTAGACTTCTGTATGCCTCGATTAGATATTTGATTTTTAATTCGGTTCTCTTATTCTTTATATCTCTTGATATCGACAACTGATGGACGATAAACCAGCCCACAACTGCGACCAAGACTGTAATAATGATCATCGTTCATGCAAGTAAAAGGCTACTTCCCGAAGACAGTCTTTAAAAGGTCTGTCACCCGTGCTGCAGGGTCAGTGCGAATCTTCTTTTCCTCCTGTCCGACCATATAAAAAAGCCCTTCGAGGGACTTGTTTGTGACATAGTGGTCCAGATCAAGAGACTGCTTGTCCACAAAAGGAATTGATTCGTACCTTGCCATCATATTCTTGTATGAACGGGTCGCCCCGACCTCGTTCATGCTCGTTGATATGATCGGCTTGAAGGCCTCATAAATCTTGTCATGGGTCTTTTTTTTGAAAAATTCCGTTGCAGCAGTATCACCGCCCTTCAATATCCCGCGAGCATCCTCAAAGGACATTTCCCTGATCGCACCAACAAAGCAGGAAGTAGCCTTCGGAGCTGCCTTTTCCGCAGCCCTGTTCATGCTGAGAACAAATTCGTCAACCTCCTTCTGATATCCGAGCTTGCTGATCACGCCGGCAACTTTCCGTATCTTGTCAGGCATGAGTATCTTGATCATCTTGCTTCCGAAATAGCCATTGGTTTGTGAAACGTTCCTGACCGCGTTTTCTGTTCCGATAGAGAGGGCTTCCTTGAGGCCATTGACTACTGTATCGTTGTCAGTCCCCTCGCTTGCAGGGCTGCCGACGCCTTTCATGAAGGTATCCAGAAGTCCGGCATATGCTGCTGATGTGCAAAAAACAAAAACCAGCAGGACTGAATAAACTATCCTTTTCATTCTGTTCTCCTAAAGTGAACTTCTTTATTATTTCCTAAAAAAGTTTACACTAAAAATTCAAAAATTGTATTAAAATTAATGAATAAGCAAGAACTCCCTGTGCTCTTGGCACAGTGTTCTTCACAAATATCAGTTTGCAGTAAAAATAAGTATTTACCAGGAGGATACAATGTTATCAAAGAGAAATTTGTCTTTCAGTCCGGCATGGTCCGCCATTTTGGCGGTGATCGCAATCGTGATATCTTCTCAGTTCATACCTGCTGCCTACGCTCAGAGTTCCGCAATATCAAAAGACTCCATCGATCTTTTGACAAGGACCGGCAGGGCAATGGCAGAGGTAACCGCAGCGGTCAAACCCGCCATCGTCAATATATCTACATCCCGGACAGTCAAGATTGCAGGGGGCATGGACCCTTTTCGCGATGACCCGTTCTTCAGGAGGTTTTTTGGCGATAATTTCGGCCGTCAACAACATCCCAAAGAGCAAAAGTCCGTTGGTCTCGGGTCAGGGGTTATCGTCTCTCCTGACGGATATATCATAACAAACTACCATGTGGTGAAAGACGCCGATGAAATAAAAGTGCTCATGTCCGACAAAAAAGAGTATGCCGGCAAGGTGATAGGCTCTGATCCGAAAACCGAAATATCCATTGTAAAGATAGAAGCAGCCGGAATTCCTACAATATCCTGGGGAAATTCAGACCTCCTTCAGGTGGGTGAAATAGTCCTCGCTGTAGGTAATCCATACGGGCTGAATCAGACAGTAACCATGGGCATCGTCAGCGCCCTTGGGAGGGCGAATGTCGGCATAGCAGACTATGAGGATTTTATCCAGACAGACGCCGCGATAAACCCCGGCAATTCAGGCGGCGCACTCGTAAATGTCAAAGGTGAACTCGTTGGAATCAATACAGCTATCTACAGCACCAGCGGAGGCTATCAGGGCATAGGTTTTGCCATTCCCAGCAACATGGTTAAATCCGTCATGGACAGCCTGATCAAAAAAGGCAAGGTTGTCAGGGGCTGGCTCGGCGTCTCGATCCAGGGGATAACTCCTGAACTGGCAAAACAATTTAACCTGAAAGAGTCGACCGGAGCGCTTGTAGGCGATGTAGTTGAAAATAGTCCTGCTGAGAAGGCCGGCCTCAAAAGAGGCGACGTTGTAATAGAATATGACGGAAAAAAAATAGAAGAACCTTACATCCTGCGTAATATGATCGCAAATACATTGCCGGGAGAAGAACATCAGATGCAGGTCATAAGGGACAATAAAACACTGACAGCCCAGGTGACTATCGGGGAATTACCGGCCTCTGCGCAGGAGGAAGCTGCATCAGGCGGCTATGAAAACGTGATGAAGGGAATTGCCGTCCAGAACCTTGCTCCGGAAATTGCGCAAAGGCTGAAGATACCGGACCGGATCAAGGGGGTAATTATCAGTGATATAGCCGAAGACAGCGTTTCTTCAGGCGTTCTTATACAGGGAGATATTATTCAGGAAATCAACAGAAAAAAAGTCAGTGACGCCAAAAATTACCAGGAGATAGTTTCTAAAATTAAAAAAGGCGAGGACGTGCTGCTGCTGATTTACCGTAAAGGAATATCTTTATTCGTAACCTTACCGCAAAAATAATCACGGAAAGACAGGGCTGCTCTACAATACAGAGCGGCCCTGGCGTTTTCCTTTTCTTTGCGCAGAGCTTTGAACCTCATCAATTATTTCCCGCAAGGGCAGCCCGGTCTCCTGCGCTATTTTCCTGCAATCTTCAAATTCAGGGGAACATTTCACCAGGGACTTGCCCATTCTGGAGGTCTTTAGCCTGACTTTCCCATATTTTATGGAAAACTCCTTGACCTCCCTGTCCATCGTCACCCGCTGTGTTTCAAAATAACGGACCCCGATAGAGGTAGTCTCCTTCAAAATAATATCAATCAGGTCATTTTTTTTATCACTTTCGCAGAGGACACTCAATTTAACAGCCGGTCTTGTTTTTTTCATGATCACCTGAGTCAGATAAACATCCAGCGCCCCTCTGCTGAAGAGCTCGTCCATGAGATATTCATATATCTGGGGGTTCATATCATCAATATTCGTTTCTATGACAGTAACGACTTCCTCAGGGGATTCGCTGTACATTTCACCGATAAAGACCCTCAGAACATTCGGCCTGTCCACAATATCTCTGCTCCCCGCTCCAAGGCCTGCTTTTTCGTATTGAAAACATGGCATGACGCCAAAACCTTTTGCCAGTGATTTCAGTATAGCGGCCCCTGTCGGGGTAGTCAGTTCAAAAGGAACGTCTGAAGAATAAACAAGGGTGTTCTTAAGTATCGCGGCTGTCGCAGGCGCAGGGACAGGCAATAGGCCGTGGCCGGTCTTCACAAAACCACCACCCAGATTAACCGGAGAAGAATACACTCTATCAGCCCCGAGCAATGAAAGCCCGATTAATGTGCCGAAGATATCAACGATGCAATCTATTGCAGATAATTCATGGAGGTGGACTTTGGCTAAGGATTCTCCGTGCGCTTCTGCCTCAGCCGCAAACAGGCTTCTGAATATCTCATTCCCTTTCTTCCTGATTTCGTCCGGCAGGGTGGAAGCCCTGATTATCCCGCTGATGTCCTTCCACGTTCTTTTCGCAGGCTGCGGGTCATGCTTTCCCTTTTTGACAATTACGTCTACTTTTGTTGCTGAGATTCCGCTTCGCCTGACCTTTTTTGAAACCAGCGAATACCCTTTTATTGGTATGCCTTTTAATCTTTTTTCTATCTCCTGAAGAGAAACTCCCGCATCAACAAGCGCGCCAAGGCACATATCCCCGCTGATACCCGAAAAACAATCAAAATACGCTATCTTCAAGTTGCGCCTGCATCATGCTTATTTAATATTTAAAAAAGGCCTGACGTCTTTCTCAAAATCCAGCGCAGAGAAATAATCCCCGATAGCCGTCCGGTATTCTCCGATTGATTTCATCGCCTGGGCCGCAAGTTTAAATCTCTGTTTGAGGCTTGTTTTGCCGTTCTGATTTTTCAATGACAGCATAAATTCCGCATACTGGGAGGTTGAAGTCAGCACGGCTATGCTGTGCCAGTTCTTTGCAGACGCCATGGTCATGGCTGGTCCGCCTATGTCAATATTCACCCTTGCTGTCTCGGATGTTGTGCCCTCTTTTTCAATAACGGTTGTAAAAGGATAGAGGTTGCCGACAAAGATATCAAAATATACTCCCGGCCTGCCGTTGTTCTGAGGAAGTATTTTGTAAAGATATTCTTCGTGGGCAAGGTTTCCCCTTTCTGCAAGCAGTCCCGCATGTATCTTTGGATGAAGCGTTTTGACAAGACCGCCCTCCATCTCAGGGGCGCCGGTAAAGTCCTCAACAGAGACATAATTTCTCCCGGATTGAGCGCCCAATATCTCGCTGATTTTCTTCCCTGTCCCGCCGGTTGAATAAAATCTTGCAGCAGGGTTGACCCTTAGTATTCCTTTTACCAGTTCCTCAAGACCGTTTTTATCAAAGACACTTACCAGAATATGCTCGGGCTTTATCAGATCAATCACCTGATGTATGTTCTCTCGAATGCTCATTCTCCCATCTCCTTTTTATCAGAATTAAAAGCGCTTAATAATATACCTGAAAATGGGTTATCAATCATAAAGAGAAACAGGGACATGCCTATGCCCTATCGCATGACCTGCTGGAGATCTTTTCCCATGTGGCTTCATCTATTTCATGAACATATTCGCCAGGCCCGAACCTCTTACTGCACTCCATGCAGCAGAAACTCACCGAACAGCAGCCAAACAGCAATTTTATTGGTCCGCCGCAGTCTTTGCATTTCAAATCAGCATCTTTCTTCATCCGCCGATCCGTGCGCTCCCCTCTGCATCAATATGCGTAAACTTCTTCATCTCCCGATGTTCGAAAAGTTTCACGCCTCTTTCAGGCATGCAGTAGACACATCTGAGATTGCACCGGTCAGTAATTGAAATGCGCATATAGTCAATGACCCGTTCGAATTTGTCTCTGAGTTCCATTGTGTTTACTATCTTACCATTCCTCTTTTTTTTGTGTAATAGTCAGTGGAAGGGACTGTTTATTATCGCTCTGCTTGACGTTACCCTGCCCTCAGCGCCTCCACGATATTCATCCTTGCTGCCCTGACAGCAGGAAGCGCCCCGCCCGCAAGCCCCATGATTAGGGAGAAGAGAAGGGCCTTGTACGCGATTTCAAAGGTGAGCGTAAAGGAAAAGGCAAGCTCTGAAAAGGTCTGGAAATTCAAGGTTGAGATGGTAAAGAGCTGCAGGAAAGAAGCAAAGAAGAGTCCGAT
>PGYF01000167.1 GCA_002839535.1 Nitrospira bacterium HGW-Nitrospira-1 | reverse complement strand
TTTCAACTCATTGTCTATCGGCATTCCAATAAGTCCTGCGACAAACCTTTCAACAAAATAGCCGGTTTCCCACCTGAGATGTTCGTAATCAAAGAGCCGACAGACAAGCAGCGGGCACTCTGCGATATTCCTGCTCACACTTGTATGAAGCCGTACCAGTATATCCAGCGCCTTTCGGTACATACTCTCAATTATTGCCGGTTCTCTCCTGCATTTCAGCCATGAATAGAGGGAGAGATCGCCCAGATCCTCGAATAATGCCTGTGACCTGACCTTGTCAGTTGCAAACATTTCAGGAACAGGCAGAGAATGTCTTCTGAAGAATTCAGTATGGGCGATATGCCGTTCGTAGTCAGGATCATCTGAAGAACAGACCATGAGGACTGCTGATTTCCCCTGATTATTAAGACGGTAGTATTTTCTGTCCGACCCTCCGGCGCCAATCAAAGCGCATTCCAGTTCATTGAAAGGTCTCTGGAAAAACCCTTCCGCCATATTTTCAGAGATATGGGCAGGCGCTGTTTTAGCTGATTTTTCCAGCCTGATCAGATAGTCAGGGCCGACAATGGCGTCTTTGATCCTGATCCCGGCAGTCACGCGTGTATCAGGAAGGAGGACACAATTTTTCAGATATGCGCCAGGGCCGATTACGCATCCGCTTTCAAGGGCTGCATAACCTTCTATTTCAGCCTTGCCGCAGTCAGCGGAAGGGTGAATATATATTGTTTCCCCGTTTTTTTTCAACGCTTCAAATACCGCTGAAGCATAAGCAGTCGGAGTTCCTATATCAGTCCACAAGCAGCCGGAAAAATCCACTGTTCCTATTTTCCTGCCTGAAGCCATGGCCTTCAGCCATGCATCAACAACACTTGAATTCCCCTCAGGCAGAAAATCAAGAAAATCAGGGGAATATACTGCTATTCCGGTAAATGCTATTTTACATAATCTGGAGGGCAGCCCTTTTTTAGCCTTTCCAACGTGTTTTAAAATACCGGCGCTGTCTATCCAAAGGCTGTTAAACTCTTCATAGTTGTGAACTGCCAAGGTTAC
>PGYF01000166.1 GCA_002839535.1 Nitrospira bacterium HGW-Nitrospira-1 | reverse complement strand
AATAAATCCTTATAACTTTTAAGTTTAAAAAGAGATTCTGTGTTTTTTATTGCCTTTACGATTGCTCGAGCCATAATCTCAGCTGCAATAGCCCCTACCACGTTCACTCCGGCCTCTACCTCACCGGTGGCCATACAAAAGATAGTATCTCCATCAAACATAGTATGGGCAGGACTTATAGTCCGGGCATAACCATCCTGAGCCATCATCGCCACCTTAGTTGCTCCGGCTTTGGTTAGGGTTGCATTGGTAGCTACTACCCCTATAGTGGTATTTTTAGAAAAATTGTTTTCGCTTCTTTGAGGAAAATTTCTCAAGAAAGACATAGTGTTAGCAAATTCTTTTTTGTCCTCACTTAAAACCCCGGCAATAATCTCTCCGCTTTCCGGGTCAATTACATCTCCCAGGCAATTTACTGCCACTATTACCCCTACTATCAGTTCTTGAGACTTAAAACTGGCTGTGCCCAGGCCGCTCTTCATAGAACGAAGTCCGCCAAATATCTTTCCTACTGTTGCCCCGGTCCCGGCTCCAATATTCCCCTGTCTGATTTCTTCTTCGCTGGCCTTAAGACAGGCCTCATAGCCCATCTTTGCATCAGGTCTAACCTTGTAATCACCTACACCCAAGTCAAAGAGCACTGCCCCGGGGACGATAGGAACCTTGGTTAGCACCACATCAAAACCTATTCCTTTTTCTTCCAAATACTTCATCACCCCTGAGGCTCCATCCAATCCGAAGGCGCTGCCTCCACTAAGATAAATAGCGTGGGCTTTATCTACCAGATTTATCGGATTTAAAAGGTCCGTCTCCCGCGTGCCCGGAGCTCCTCCCCGCACATCAACTCCTGTTGTTGCTCCCTTTTCACAGATAATCACCGTACAGCCAGTCCCGGCTTTTAAATCCTGACTGTGCCCCACCTTTATCCCCGGCACATCTATAATAGCATCTTTTAAAAATTTCGAACTTTCCTTGTCATTCATCTCTCTTGCTCCTTGCCCTTAAGATTTTTTATCTGAAGCTCCTACCTAATTTCCTTAACTATCCTCTGAAATACTTTTA
>PGYF01000165.1 GCA_002839535.1 Nitrospira bacterium HGW-Nitrospira-1 | reverse complement strand
GGTAGTGTCCTGATTTAAGATAGTTTATTATACTTTTAAATCATATTCTCTCTTGGTGAGTTTATGCCCCGACCAAGAGGAAAGATAGAATCAATCTGCCAAAACCCCAGATGCCGGTATTATCACAAAGAGAATGGGAAGGACATAATCAAAAGCGGGAGATACAGCACCGGCCATCAAAGATATTACTGTAAACACTGTAAAACCTATTTCATGGAAACAAAAGGAACTCCACTTTATCGAAAACGTTTGTCCGAAAAAGAGATAATTAACATCTGCAAACATCTTGTAGAGAAGAATGGAATAAGGAGTATAGAACGGATTACAGGACATCATCGAGACACTATCGGTCGGTTATTGGAAGACATGGCCGAACACGCAGAAAAGGCCAACAATTACCTCATAAGGAACCTAGATATTACCCCTTACGAATGTGATGAATTCTGGACAACGGTTAAAAAAAACAGAAAAAAGTTAAGCGAGATGGCGAAAATGGGGTTGGAACGGGTGACACGTGGACATACACCGGTCTGAAGAGACGCACCTACTTCTTCGCAGTTTTTGAGGTCGGCAAGCGGACACGAAAAACATGCAGAAAGACGATGGGGAAGTTGTTCCGCCGCACAGAACTTCCTTCCCCAGAAACCAAGATGGATATATTCACCGACGGAAACAACGATTATACCTACACTCTGCAAGAGTATTATGCCAAGACCTGTATAAACTACGGACAGTTGATAAAAATACGTGAAGGTGGAAAGGTCGTCCGGAAAGAAAAGAGAATAATCTTTGGCAATCTCGACCCAAACGACATCGAGACCACGAATGTCGAAAATTTCAACAGCATTTTGAGAGAAAGGATAGGCAGACTGGTGCGACGGACGAAATGCTTTTCAAAGACAAAACACCGGTTAGAGTGTTCCCTTCATTTATTCCAGTTCTATTGGAACTTCATTAATAACTTCAAAAGAGGCGAATCACCTGCCATGCTCGAAGGACTTGCAGATCACCTATGGGATTGGCATGAATTTTTCTATTTTGATTAACTATTCCTAATTAGGACAATACC
>PGYF01000049.1 GCA_002839535.1 Nitrospira bacterium HGW-Nitrospira-1 | reverse complement strand
CCTCCGTCATTCCACGACCCCCTGATCAAGTCAGAGGGCATGCTTGATCGGGGAATCCATACCCTATTCTGGATTGTCCGGTCAAGCCGGACAATGACAGAATAAATTTGTTTTGACTTTTGACGCCCTGTGCTCTTGGCACAGGGTTCTTCACTAATATTATTCAGCTCAAAGAGGCTGAAAGATGTTTTGTTATTTGAAAAAAGGTCTTCCATAGCTTAGGTGCAGCGCTAATGCACGGAACAGGAGATGCACGGGTCATAAGCCCTGACAAGCATTTGAGCCAGCAGTTCAATCTCTCTGTCCTGTTTCCCTGTTTTTGCATAGTGGGCTGCAAGCTCTTCAAGGTCAAACTGGATGTTGGCGTGGTTTTGAGACGTTGGTATTACGCAATCGCATTTGAGGATATGCCCTGTATCATTAAATTCGTAGCAATGATAGAGAATCCCTCTTGGCACCTCAACTGCCCCAACTCCGACGCCGCTCTGCGGAGTTACAGTCTGCTTCGGTTCTTCCCATGCTGAATCAAGAATCTCATCGACCAGGGCAAGTGATTCATTGACTACGTGCACGGATTCAACAAGCTGGGCTATATTGTTCATAAAAGGGTTATGATTTACCGGCTTTAGGCTAAACCTGTCTGCTATTTCCCTGGCAGCGGGATGGAGAAAGGAAAAGTTATTATTCAGTCTGGCAAGCGCTCCTACAGCAAAGGATTTGCGGGAGAGGCGTGCCCATTTGGATGTTGACTGATCTACGCAGTATTCATTCGTCATTTGCCTGTACTCTTGTTCTTTCTTTGTTACCCCGTCAGTTGATATAAGGTCTCCGCCGATAAAGGGATACTCTGAGTCTCCCTTCAATGAGACGAATTCAGTTTCCCTTGTGAAATCAGGGATATGGAATGTTTGAAAGAGTTCAGCAGTAATAAGGAGGTCTCCGGTTATCTCTTTCAGACGGCTTCTGAATGCCTCCAATTCCTTTTTTTCAGGAAGCATCGTAAAACCGCCGACAATGGTCCGCGTAGGATGTATGCGGCGTCCACCGATACAATCGCAGATATCATTAGCGAGCTGCTTGATCCTGACGGCCCGCCGCACTACATCAGGTTGGGATTCCATGAGCGGGAATACACTCCCTGTGCCGAGGAAATCCGGCGCTGAAAGGAAATAGAGATGGAGTATGTGGCTCTGGAGTGTTTCCATATGTTTCAAAAGTAGCCGCAGTTTCCGGGTCTGATTTGTGGGGACAATGCCGAATGCATTTTCGATGGCGCGTATGCTTGCCAGTGTATGTCCGATAGAGCAGATGCCGCATATCCTCCCGCATATCCATGGCGCATTTTCCCATTTTTTGCCGACCAGCAAGGCCTCAAAAAATCTTGGAGTCTCAACAATCTCCCATTTTGCCTCTTGAAGCCTTCCGTCCTGTATTTTGATCCGGATATTGCCGTGTCCTTCCACGCGGGCAAGGTGATGGATGTTGATATTGGTGGTAATTTTCATTTGCCTTCTTTTTTCTTTTCAGGATTTTTACGAAATGCCTCTGTGTATTTTGAAAAACCGCCGAAGCATTCAAGGCGGTCTCTAAGGGTCTCTTCTGAAAATCCATGCTTTTTCATGATCTCCCTGAGCTGGTCAATATTGGCGTCATCGGCAGGTCCGCGGCAGCCCCAGCAGCCGAATCTGCTGTTTGGGCACCATGAATCACAGCCCCCGCGTGTGATCGGGCCGAGGCAGGGCTCGCCAAGATCAAAGAGGCAGATGTTTTCGTTTGCCTTGCACTCCATGCAGACAGGATACACAGGATGAACAACAGCCTTTCCGAGCGCAATATTTATGATAATCTTTTCCACCTCTTTCTTTTTTATCGGACATCCGAAGATCTTGAGGTCCACAGTAACGATATCTTCCAGAGGCCGTGCAAATCCGGATTCAACAGGATGATCGCCATAGACCTCTTTTTTTACCCATTCACTGCCGAGGCGGTTCTTCATCTGGTTTACGCCCCCGAAACAGGCGCATGAACCGAATGCAACGAGCGTGTTTGCGGTTTTCCGTATTTCCTTCAACCGCTCAACCTCATCGCTGCGGGTAACGCTTCCTTCTATAAATGCTATTTCGAATTCATCGGATTTTTCCGTCATCGCCTCACGGAAATTCACAATGTCTAAAAGAGAGAGAAAATCAAGCAGCGAGGCCTCATTATTGAGAAGCTGGAGCTGACAGCCCTCACAGGACGAAAGCTCAAAGAACGCTGTTTTAGGCCGATAAAGCGGCATCCCGAGATAAGTTCTCACCGGCTTGAGGTCTGCCATCTAAATAGCCTCCTTCAGGTTCATGACTGTCCAGTAATCGAATACCGGACCTTTCAAACACGTATAGGTTGAGCCTACATTGCACCGGCAGCATTTTCCCATGCCGCAGTGCATCCTTCGTTCCAGCGAAACAAACATCTTCTGCATGGGGATGTCCTTCTGGCTCAGCATAGTGCAGACGAATTTGAACATAACAGGAGGGCCGCAGACAATCGCATAGGTATTTTTAAAAAATGTCTTATCTTTTTTTCGGAACAGATCTTCCAGTATTTTTGTTATCAAGCCTGCCGGGCCTTTCCAGGCTGTATCAGGCTCCTCGACAATAATGCTGAGGGTGATATCGTCAGCTCGCCACACGTCATATTGATAAGCAAACAGGAGCTGTGAAGGGTCCTTTGTGCCGTAAATAATGTCTACAGTGTTGAAACGGCTGCGGTTTGCCTGTACATAGGCGATAGCCGACCGAAGCGGCGCGAGTCCCAACCCCCCTGCAATCAGAAGAATATTCTGGCCCTCCATCTTCTCCATCGGGAAGCCTGTGCCAAAGGGGCCGCGGAGTCCTACGCGGGTTCCCCGTTCAACCCTGGATAGAAAGTTTGTGAGGTTTCCAGCCTTACGGATGCAAAGTTCAATGTCGCCGTGCCTTAAGGGAGAAGAAGATATTGAAAACGGGGCCTCGCCGATCCCCGGCAGTTCGAGCATAACAAACTGGCCGGGCTGAAAGGAGAACTGTTTCCCTTGTTCCGGATCAATGATCCGAACCCTGTAGAGATTTTCCATTTGGGTAAGTTTATGTATGGTTGTGATTTCGGCTTTATAGGTGAATTCAAATGCGTTAAAATCATGCTGACGGTTATATTTTTTTTCTTTCTCCCTGAGTATATCAATAAACTCCAGCTTTCCATTCATCTCAGGACTCCTCGCCTCTTACACTGGAGATGACTGCCGGGACAGTGATTTCGGCCAGACATGCCTCTCCGCAGCGTCCGCAGCCGACACAGAGGGATTCTTCATATGCCTCGACAAAGCCCCGGTGTTTGTGATAATACCGGTATTTCAACCGGGCATCCCGTTTGAGCCTGAAGTTATGACCGCCGGCCACCTGGGCAAAGTCTATGAGGTTGCAGGAATAGAGCATCTTTGTTTTTTTTGCCTCATGGAAGTTTATATTCACGGTCTCTTCGACCCCGTAGCAGTAACATGTGGGGCACACCTGGGAGCATGTGCCGCAGGCCAGGCATTTCTCACCCCATTGTTTCCAGACATCTGACTGGAATTCCATATCAAGGATATTTGCAAGATCGGTTGTGTCTACCCTGACGGTAAACTTCCTCTTTTTTTCTGCGATGATCTTTATGTAGCGCATGCGATCTGCATAGGCAGGTTCCGCTGTCTTGATATTCTTTAAAAAATTGAAGGCTGTGTCTGAAAGTATCTCGGCAAAATATTGCCCGCCCATATCTGTCAGGAACATATCGAATCCGTGGAGCGCAGTGTCAGCTCCCATGGAGCGGCAGAAGCAATAGGGCTGCGGTATGCAGTCGAGTCCTATGATGAACATGTTTTTTCGTTTTGCAGCATAATAGGGCATTGGATAGACACTGCCGAGGAGGACTTTATCAAGCTTGTTCAATGCATTGATATCACAGGCATGAAGGCCGAAGAATATATAGGGGCTTTCGATGTTGTAATTAATCTTCTTATGCCAGTCTTTTCCATCTATACGGAAGCCGGCAAGGTCTTCCTGATAAGGCAGAAAATAGCGTTTGGCTGATATCTTTGTAGTAGTATAATCCAAACAGATATTGTTGAAATCCGAGACCTGATCGAACGCATAAATGGGGCGTCCATTTGAGTCTCTCCCTGCTTCTACAGGTCCGACAACCCTGTTTTCAGCAGCAAGGACGTCAAAGAGATGTTTTAATTCTTCTTTCTTGATTACCTTGAATATCATGATAAAAATTATTCTGTCTTCGCTGTCAGCTCTTTCCCGCAGCGCCTGCAGATTGTTGCCCGTATCTTGATGATCTCGGCGCAGTAAGGGCATTCCATAGTGAAGTTCTTTTTGTGAATCTTTGTGATTGCTTCGTTGACTTTTTTCTGTATCACCTCATGGCTGAATTTGCAGTTTGCCATCGGCTCGATCGCCCGCAGATCCCCGATTTCACCGAGGTGCTCAGCAGCCTTAAGCCTTACACTGCCGAATGCATTTTCGTCAAGCAAAACAGCCAGAATAGAATCCACGTCTTTATTGATGAAATAATCAGTCAGCAGCTGGAAGGCCTTTTTTCTTTCTTCCAGTTCATGAGCTTCACGGGATTCCTGTATTTCATCAATAATATCGCCTTTCATGGCATCTCTGTGGCCTGCCGGTATGCTTGATGATTCCCCGGAATCAGGATGAAGCATGTAGCGGTAACCCATCTTCTGACCGTATACTTCGTCCATCTGTTTCCAACTGTTTCGGAAGAACTTGCAGTCATCATTAAAACATACATACAGAAATGGGGTGCACCATCCCAGCCCGTCAGAGAAATTAAAACTCGGGACGCTCCATTTATTCAGCTTCTGTTTGCAATGAGGACAGATTATCTTTTTCTCTTCCATGACCTGTTCTATTTTCCCTTCTCCCTGTTTTTAATCTGCAAAGCTGTTATTGCAGTTTTTAATTATAACGTCGCAGGCCTTATATTTACAAATGCAAAACTCAGGGAAACCTCCAGTTCTATTTTGCCTTGCCCTGGCGTATGGTCTTGCTTGTCTTTTCGTTATTCCCTGTGTTATATTACGTATATGCATATGAAGAAATCTCATCAGAAGAAGAAAGAGATACTCTCGCCCGGCCTCCGTGGCCGCATCTGGATCGACGGCGCTGAAGGGACTTTTTTGGGATATGGCCGCATTATACTCCTTGAGCAGATTCGCGAATATGGCTCTATAACGAAAGCAGGAAAGTCAATGGAGATGTCTTACCGGCATGCCTGGGAACTTGTGGACTCGATGAACAGGCAGGCCCCTGCTCCTCTTGTAGCGGCAGTCACCGGCGGCAAGGGCGGCGGCGGGGCCCGACTGACCGAAGATGGCGAGAAGGCAATTGATCTTTTCTGGAAGTTGCACGCGGACTTTCAGACCTTCCTGGCAAAAGAGGAAAAAACATTAGGTATTCCCAAAATAAAGACAGGGAAAAGAAGCAAAAACTAAATGGAGGAAATTATGATTAAAAAGTTAAGGCAGTTTTTATTGCTGGCATTGAGCGCAGTTATTTTCTTTTCTGCAAGCGCTTCGGCTGCAACTGAGATCATCTGTGCATCCACAACAAGCACAGAGAATTCGGGACTATTTGGCTATATCCTGCCGATGTTCGAGAAAAAGACCGGGATAAAGGTCAAAGTCGTTGCGCGCGGCACAGGAGCCGCCATTGAGATGGGAAAGAGGGGCGACTCTGACGTGGCCTTTGTGCATGCAAAGGAGCAGGAGTTAAAGGCTGTTGAAGAGGGCTTCTTTGTTGACCGGCATGACATAATGTACAACGATTTTGTAATCATTGGGCCTAACGATGACCCTGCGAAGATCAAAGGGATGAAATCGGCAGCAGAGGCATTCAAAAAAATTTCCGGGTCATCCCAGTTCGTCTCAAGGGGTGATAACTCGGGCACTCACACAAAGGAATTGTCCCTCTGGAAAAAGGTCGGCATAGATCCGAAGGCACAGAAATGGTATCTCGAAGTCGGACAGGGCATGGAAAAGACACAGAGGATCGCCAATGAAAAACGTGCATATACTTTAACTGACCGTGGCACATGGCTTGCGACAAAGGATAAGGACAAACTTGAAATGACAATTGTTTTTGAAGGCGATCCGGCGTTGTTCAACCAATATGGCGTCATGGCAGTCAATCCGGAAAAGTTTAAGCACGTGAAATATAAAGAGGCGATGGAATTTATAAACTGGCTTGTCTCAAAAGAGGGTCAGCAGGCCATTGCTTCATTCAAAGACAGTAACGGCAACCAGCTCTTTATACCGGACGCGAAATGAGACCGTGAAGGGTGAACCTGAAAAATGCATTCTTCATGCGAGCACAATTCAATTGCATTTTTCGGGTGAAAGCATATGATTAGTCATGCATTCGATTATAGATAGCTTTTCAAGAGCGCTTTTTCTGATCGTTAATCTCGACAAGGAACTGTTGGGGATCATCCTGCTTTCCATCGGAGTATCGGGGACTGCCCTTGTTGCTGCAAGCTTTATCGGGCTCCCGCTCGCCGCGCTGCTGGGATTTAAAAAGTTCCCCTTAAAGGGACTGCTCGTCAGCCTTCTCAACACATTTATGGGGCTTCCTCCGGTAGTTGCAGGTCTCTTTGTTTATTTATTGCTTTCCAGAAGCGGGCCCCTTGGGTTTATGGGATTGCTTTATACACCTTCTGCCATGGTAATAGCCCAGACGATTTTAGCGTTTCCGATTGTCGTCTCTCTTTGTCATTCATCCCTCGTTAGTGTTGACCCTATAATCAGACAGGCTTCCATGACCCTCGGCGCTACCCCTTTCCAGATATCCATGACAATAATCAATGAGGCACGCTACGGCATCATGTCAGGAATAATCGCTGCCCTGGGACGGGTCATGGCTGAGGTCGGGGCCATACTCATCGTAGGCGGGAATATTGCCGGATACACACGGGTCATGACTACAACCATCGCCCTTGAAACCGACAAGGGCAATTTTGAACTTGCCCTTGCCCTCGGTATAATACTTCTGGTAATTTCCCTGTCTATAAACCTTGTGTTATATACCATCCAGAAGAGAGGGGTGATTACGATACAAAGATGAACCTCAGATTGGCCATAACACATATCTCGAAAAGCTATGAGGGAAAGACTGTGCTGAATGACTGTTCGTTTTCCTTTGACAGGAAAGGTGTGTATATTTTGACAGGACCTAATGGCTCCGGCAAATCAACATTCCTCAGGATTGCCGCGCTTATTGAATCCCCTGATAGAGGTGAAGTACGCTATTTTTCAGATGATGAAGTTTTGGAAAATGACATCCTGCTGAGACGCAGGATGACTCTTGTCCTGCCCAGGATCGGGTTATTTAACACAACAGTCTATGGCAATATGGCCTATGGCCTGAAGGTAATGGGGATGCAAAAAAAAGAGAGAGAAGAAAAGGTTTGCGGATATCTTGAAGCCTTTGGTCTTCTGCATAAGAAAAAACAGAACGCCCTGACGCTTTCAAGCGGTGAAAGCCAAAGGCTGGGCATTGCGCGGGCCATGGTGACGGAGCCTGATCTTCTTTTTCTCGATGAACCAACCGCATCCGTGGATCAAAAAAATAGTGAGCTCATCGAAGAGATAATCCTGAAGATGAAAAAACAGGGAAATCCGACCGTCATCATGACAACCCATGATACAGGACAGGCGGAAAGACTTGCTGATTTTCGGATACGCATTACCCCCAAAAATGCAATTGCATTTTTTGGGTGAAGCATCAATTTGCCCCAAATACGTCTCCTGCGCTATACTTATACAGTGAAGAACCCTGTGCCAAGAGCACAAGGCGTCAAAAGTCAAAACAAATTTATTCTGTCATTCTCCGGCTTGACCCCCGCATCAAGCATGCCCTCTGACTTGATCAGGGGGTGTGGGGCAGGATCCGAATCCAGATTTATATATTGTTGTCATTGTCCGGCTTGACAGGACAATCCAGGATAGGGTATGGATTCCCCGATCAAGCATGCCCTCTGACTTGATCAGGGGGTCGTGGAATGACGGAGGGGGGTCGTGGAATGACACAAATTAGGAAGCAA
>PGYF01000164.1 GCA_002839535.1 Nitrospira bacterium HGW-Nitrospira-1 | reverse complement strand
GATTTTTAAAATTAAGGTAATAAATTTTATTCTAAATAGAGAAAAATTAAAAAGAGGAAAGGAAAAAGAAATATGAAGAAATTAATAGTAAGTTTAGCGATATTAAGTTTGTTCTTTGGGATGGCAGGAACGGCAATGGCAGCAGCTACTGATAATCACATTGTAACCGTGACCGTATCGGCTATCAATGAGTTGGCTATTACTGGCGGTAACATTACCCTGACAATCAACACAGCCACAGCGGGGTCGGAACCTAATTCAGCTTCTGATGCAACAACCTGTGACCTACTCTGGACTACCAACGGGATTAACAGAAAAATTACAGTGGAGAGTGATTTGACCCCCATAAAATTCACGCTTAATGTTGAGGCTACTGGTGTCTCTGGCGTCGGTACTGCAGTTCCTGGGGGGGCAACTTTCAATACTGCCTACACGGCGAATACCCCTGTAGACTTTATTACCGGGATATCCTTGACTGTTGGTACCTGTAATTTAAGTTACACGGCCTCAGCTACGGCAGCCCAGGGAACCGGTAGCGATGTACACACAGTTACTTACACCATCACTGCAGGTTAACTTGCGAGGTTAGGATAGGCCGGAGGTGAGGCCTTTTGAACTCTCCCTGGCTTACCTGATTATTTTTGTAAGGATATGAAATGAAGAAAAAAATCATTGTCTTAATCTTATTATTTGGGTTAATTACTCTATTTACAAATAAAGTATATTGCCAAAGTATAACAATTACAGGTGGGAATATTACCCTAACTATCGAGACTGCTACTGCAGGACAAGAACCTGGCCCAGTTAAAGATGAATCTACGGGGCTTATTTACCAATATGTGACATTATTACTTCCTCTTCGATATAAGATAACTGTAAAAACAAATTTACCTGCTCCGCTGTACACAATTACGGTTGAAGCTGTAAACCTTACTTCCAGTGGTGATCCTGGAGACGCTCAAGGCGAGGTGACTCTCCTTAATAATACAGTTTCCTATGATCTTATCACGGATATTGAAGGAGGGACCTTAGCAGCTCCGCAGCACACTTGTACCTTGAAATATACTGCCTCAGCTACA
>PGYF01000048.1:7946-20028 GCA_002839535.1 Nitrospira bacterium HGW-Nitrospira-1 | reverse complement strand
CCAGAAAAAGGAACTGGATTCTCCGGTCAAGCCGGAGAATGACAGAATAAATTTGTTTTGACTTTTGACGCCCTGTGCTCTTGGCACAGGGTTCTTCACTTGTTCAGCGTAAGCAGCGCTTAAAAACAAAATGTAAAATGTAAAAACTAAAATTATGAAATCCATTAATTTTACGTTTTGAATTTTGAATTTTGTTTTTTCTTTATTCCGGCACATAAATAACTCTCCCATCCTTTAACTGATACGCTGTTCCGAGCCTTGTGCCTTCACCGTTCAACCTTTTATCTGTCACCTTCTGCACCTTTATCTCTTTTCCCTTCTTTGTGACTATTTCTATCTTCCCGTCTGCGGTCTTCTTTGTAATCGTCACCTCTGATTTCGGGTCAAGCAAATCCAGCATGTTATAGGCCATAAACAGGGCAATCATCATGCTGACAATAAAGACAACGCTTGCATCAAAGAGGTTCGCAACCCCTGAAATCGGGTCTTCAAGGGGCTGCTCATATTTATCAAACCTTCTACGCCTCTTCATAAATCTCATCTTCATTCTCCTTTGTGGTCTGACTTTTGACCTCTGTCTTCTGTGTTCTAAGCGTTAGCTCCGTAAGATACTCCATCTCCCTCATATCAGCCCTTACCCACTTTTCTTTAAACATTGACATTAGATATGCAGCCAATCCACAGGCAAGTCCTACAACAGTTGTAGTAAATGCAGTAACCATGCTTCCTGCCATCTTTGGCATATCTCCCTGTGCAAGGGCAGAAAGGGCAATGCCCATCGGTATTAATGTCCCCATTAATCCGAGTGCAGGGCCAACACGAATAGCAAACCTGATTTTATCAAGGGATTTAATGAGTCCGAGTTCAGCCTCCTGCAGAAGTCTTTCAATACTCCCTTAAAAAGCCGCCAAAGGAGATAACCACCCAGAACGTAAGAAGTACAAGCCCTGCAACTACCGGATAAAAAAGGGCGGATGATATTACATACAAAAACGTCTCAAGACCTGCAAGAATATTCACTTTGAGTCCTCCTTTTTTGTGTTCACAAAATACCCTATCAGCGCTGTTATTAAAAGAACCGCCAGGACGCCTGCTGTATTATTAATATCAACCCCGCTGCTGTCTGCAACAAAAGACCCGTACATCCCCCTTGCTTCCTCAATTTTTGCCGGAAGAATAAGCGAGGAAATGAAATAAAGGCCTATTGCAATCATGCCCAGTCCCAGACTTATCCTTTGAGTAACGAGCGACGAGTAACGAGTAACGAGTTTTAAAGAAAAATAAAAGGCTAAAGACAGCGCAATAAAAACAACTCCTAAACCCAGGCCAATTAAAGGCGCAGGAAGTTTAATCACATTCAATGCCGCCCATGTGGAAAAGGTCATGGCAGTAAGACATACAGGACAGGGAATCAATAACAACAGTGATGGGTGATGAGTGATGAGTGATGAGTTTTTTGAATTTTGAATTTTGAATTTTAATGAATAAGCAAGAACTCCCTGTGCTCTTGGCACAGGGATGAATTGCTTCCTAATTTGTGTCATTGCCCGACCCCCCTCCGTCATTCCACGAGAGGGCATGCTTGATGCGGGGGTCAAGCCGGAGAATGACAGAATAAATTTGTTTTGACTTTTGACGCCCTGTGCTCTTGGCACAGGGTTCTTCACATTTGTCTGTCGCACTGTCGCACTGCCGCTCTGTCGCACTATATATACTCCCCACACAATCATACCCATCGCCATCAGTGCATGGAGATACGGGCCTTTTCTCAAAACAGGCTCAAGGAGTTTTATCAAATGCCCTGATAGCGCGGCTACAACAACAAACAGCATAAGATACAGGGAAAGGGTCATTAATATGCCCTTCCATTTCAACCTGCTGAAGCCAAGGCCGAAGCCAACCTTAAAAGCAAATATGCCGAGACTGAAGAGCATACCGCCAATCCATAAAATAATGTTTAAGTCCATATTTACCTCCCATAAATTCTGTCATTCCGCACTTGATGCGGAATCCAGACGTTGTTCCCGTGCAAACGGGAAACCAGAACCTTTAAAGAACTGGATTCCTGCTTTCGCAGGAATGACAAAAACAGATTTATTCAAGCCTAAACCTTACAGGCAGCGCTGCCTTACATGACACAGGATGCCCGTTCACTTTTGCAGGCCGAAAGCTCGACGCCTTCACCGCTTCCACTGCTGCCTCGTCAAAACCGTAACCTGCCTTTTCAGCCAGTTCAACACTCACAAGTTTCCCGTGTTCATCAATAAAAAGTCTCAATACAACTTTTCCCTCTTTGCCCAGCCTTCTTGCCAACCTCGGATATTCGGGTTTTATCATTTTCAAAAAAGAGGGACCATTGATTGAGCCGAAGTCACCCTCTATGCTCGAAGGGATCACACCTTTATGCGAAGCAGCAATCAATCTACCACCCGCCACTTCATCCCCTTCCAGTTCATAACTCCCCCTTCCCACTAAGAACATAACCCCGCCTTCACCTCCCCTTAACTTAAGGGGAGGACGGGAGGGGTTAAGAGGGGGTGCCGAAGGCGGGGGCGTTATCTCCCCTTGCGGGAGAGGGTTAGGGTGAGGGGTAGATTGCAATACGACATCCTCACTTTTCATTGCCTCATCTGCCTGACGCACAGCCCCTTCATGCCTCCAAACAACCGGCGCAGGTTTATGTTCCAAATTCCCTGCCTCCATCGCCTTGCTGCCCGCAACAGTCATTTTCCTATCAGTCTTTGACTTTAAAACGGCATCCCCATTGATTTCCTGCAACACCAATTCAACATCAAACACCCTTTCTTTGCCATGATTTACAGCGGTAAAGGCAAAAATTATCAAGACATGGAATACCGCTGAAATCATAAATGGCAATGCCTTTGCCTTCAGCCCTAAAACCTTAATGTTACTTCTCCAAACCATGACCTTCCTGGTGCCTTGTAATATCCCCAATAATCCCTATCAAAGATGTTATCCACTGAAAGAGATATGGTTGCATTCTTTGTAAGTTTGTAAGAGATCTTAATATCCGCTACAAAGTATGGATCGTATGACGAATAAACGCCGTTAACCGTATCTAAATTTTCGTCATTGCCATATCTCTTGCTCACATAACGACCTGTAAGAGATGCTGAAAACGGGTACTTCTCAACCTCAGCCCCTGCGTTAAACATGTTCTCCGGAGCCTGTATTATCTTTTTCCCTTCAGTTGACGGCTTTGCCTCGTTTTTCTTTATCTTCGCATTGGTGTAAGTGTAATTGGCAAAGAGCCTCAGCCCCACATCAAACCTCTGCTCAACCTCAATCTCCACGCCTTTGCTCTCAGCTTTCCCTGCATTGATCTTTTCTTGAAGCGTGGAAGAAACGGTCTTACTGTAAATAAGGTCTTTCAGATAATTCTCAAAATAGGTTGCCTTTACCTTTGCGCAGGCTTCAGGTCAGGATTTGAAGCATAGGTAACGCCGGTTGACGATGTCCATGTCCTGTAGAGGTCGTAGACCGTGGGCGGCCTGAAGGCCTTTCCGATAGAAGCTCTCAAGGTGGTTTTTTCAAAGGGCTTATATACAAGGGCAGCCTTTGGACTGAAAGAAGAAGCAGTTTTTGAATCATAATTCTTTGGATAACCGGCTTTTGGAAGCCCTGTGGCAGTATTTATATCTGTTACATAGCCGTCATAGGTCTCCCACCAGTCCTGCCTGAAACCAATGTATGCAGTGAGATTATCAAAAATCATTATTTCATCCTGCAAGAATAAGGCATAAGTTCTATCCTTGCCCTTTGAGTTATACGAAAGGATTGTCTTTGATGTCTCATCTTTCCAGTTAGTGAGTCCGTGCTCCTGCGTATCCGCCCAGCCCTGCCTGAAGGCGCTGCCAAAGGTCAGTATATGCCTGTCAAATGCCGGCACAGTAAACTGGTAGTGGCAACAGTTGTGCCTCTTGTCACATACCATGATTTTTCCCTGTCCATTAGACCGAGAGAAAGTTTCATCTTGACCGAAGAAAACGCGGTTTCAAGACCAATGTTGTAGATATTCTGAAGCCTGCCGCCGCTACCTGAAAGAAAGGAGTTCTCACGAACTGTTCCATATGTCCAGACTTCATTGCCCGCTGCATTTCTTAAATATGTGTGCGGCTCGTCATAATTGTATTCATAACGGCTCCGCATGTAGGAGAGATTCAGTTTGGTCTCTTTTGTAAAGTCATATCCTGCCTTAAGGGTAAGCTGGTCATCCCACCATCTGTTGTCGCCACTATCGCCGATGAGATAACGGATATTGCCCTGATTATCCGTTGTTTGTGTCCATCCGGTAATGCCTGCCGTCGGCTTGCTGCTTTGGACATTAAAGTCCGTAGGATAGCCGTTTGTTGCCTTATAGCCATAACTTACAAAGAGGCTCAGTTTGTCTTTAATTTTATCGCCATAAGAGAGATAGAACTTTCTCAAATCATCCATTGCATCACCTCTATCCCAGCTTGAGCCGTAACCGGTCTTGAAAGTGAATTCCCTTTTTTCAGGCATCTTTGTAATGATATGCACAACACCGCCCATTGCATAACCGCCATAGAGGCTTGAAAATGGCCCTTTGACAACTTCTATCTTCTCCACATCTTCCACTGAAAGCAGTCCATAGCTGGCTCCTCCGCTATACGCATCATTAAGCGCAATCCCGTCAAGAAGAAAAAGGGTTCTTTTGTCGTAACTCAAACCCCTCATTGATATTGACGAAGTAGTGCCCATTAACCCCTTCCCTTTATTATCATGAAAAACGCCTGCTATGGCGTTTAAGGCATCGTCAACGGTCTTGATATTTCTCTTTTCCATGTCATCTTTTGTTACAACAGAAACACTGCCCGGAGCCGTTTCAAGTTCCTTCTCTGTCCTTGTTGCAGTTACAACAATCTCTTCAAAAGATGTGGTCTTTTCGCTTGCAAATGCAGAAGTGACAAATAGGCTGGTAGTTAAAGGTGAAAGGCTAAAGGCAAGCAAAACAGTGATGCGTGATGCGTAATGAGTGATGCGATTGAATAAAAATAAAAGTCTTTTCATTTCTTCCTCCCTCGGGGAAATGTTTTGGATTTTTTTCTGAGTTTTTTGTTCGGTTTTCAAACTCATAACTCCGAACTCATAACTCCGAACTCTTTGGTCTGGACAGGTTTTCCGGCTCAGGGCATCCATTACCTGATCGCTTCATGCCTTCAGGTAATCCTTTCTACTCGCCCGCCTTCTCATTATGGTATTACCCATAACAATGGCTTCTAATCGGGCTTTCGTTCCCTTCACGGCTGCGGGGCAGCGGAGGATTTTAACCTCTCTTCCCTGACATCCAGCCATAGTGAAACTTTAAAGTCAGTGTTTAAGAATTACGCTCCTCTTTTAAGACCTCCTGATTCCTGGTATTTTTATCCAACAACTCCTTCCAGTAAAACCCTGCTGCAAAACCTCCTATAGTTCCTGCAAGGAGAAACACAAAGAGGAGAAGGTCGCCCTGGTCTGTGTTGATGAACGGTTCCCTTGCCTCTCGTCCATGTTCCTTAGCATACTTTTCAATTACTGATTCGTCAACTCCAGACCATTTCTCTGAGGCAGTAACGAGTGATGGATAAAAAGTAACGAACAAAAAACAACAGATGATGAAGCAGCAGAGCGCCATCAAGGATTGAACCTTGAACCTTGAACCTTGAACTTTAAACTTCATATTTTTGCCTCCGCTGCCTTGATTACCCGCATCTTCACAAGCAGATCAGGTCTCTTTTTGTAAAGCAGCACAACCATGCCTGCTGTCATCGCCCCTTCAAGTATTCCCAATGGCAGCTGTGTAGGCATAAATGCAATAAGTATTTTCCAGAAAAGCGGCATGAATGCTGAATCGCCTTTTATGCCTGATGCGAGTTCAACGGATGTCATGATATATGTCGCCCAGTCAGCAAGAAGCCCTGCCATGAAGCCGGATACTGCTAATCCCCCCAGCCCCCCTTTACTAAAGGGTGGAAAGAGGGGGGTCAGCAAACGGAATACTTTAAAAGTTAAATACCCTGCAAATGAGCCCATGATACCCATAGACACAATGTTGGCGCCCCACGTGCTTAGACCTCCATGCGCAAGGAAAAGCGCCTGGATCAGCAGGGCAACCGCTGCGATAAGAATGCTGATTGCCGGTCCCAACAGTATCGCGGACATCCCTGTCCCGCATGGATGGGAACATGTGCCTGCAGTCGGAACCGGTATGGGCATGCATGAAATTATAAACACAACAGCGGCCATCAAGCCCAACAGCGGCTTAAATGACAAATCAACAGCGGCCATCTTTCTTAGCTTATACAAGCCGTATGCCAAAAATGGGGTTGCAGCCAAAAACCAGAGGGCTGCCCAGTTAAATGGTAAAATTCCTTCTGAGATGTGCATTGCATGGGCGTTGTCAGTAACAAGTAACAAGTAACAAGTAACAAGTAAAATAATTTGAATTTTGAATTTTGAATTTTGAATTTTCTTTTTCATTGCCTGTAATATTCTTTATACCACTCCACAAATTTCTTTATCCCTTCTTCAATTGAGGTTGAAGGCTTGAAACCAACATCCCTAATCAGGTCATCCACATCAGCATAGGTTGCCGGGACGTCCCCTGCCTGGATCGGCAGGAGATTCTTCTCCGCCTTTTTGCCGAGGCAATTCTCAAGGACTTCGATGAAGCGCATGAGTTCCACGGGATTGTTGTTGCCTATATTGTAGAGTTTGTAAGGAGCATAGCTTGAAGAAGGATCCGGCTTGTCGCCTGACCACTCCGGGTCCGGCCCGGGCATCCTGTCGATCACCCTCACGATGCCTTCGACAATGTCGTCGATATAAGTAAAGTCCCTCTGCATCTTGCCGTAGTTGAAGACGTCGATTGGCTTGTCTTCAAGTATCGCCCTGGTGAAGAGGAAGATCGCCATGTCGGGCCGCCCCCAGGGACCGTAGACTGTGAAAAATCTGAGCCCTGTGCACGGCAGCTTATAGAGACTCGCATAGGTGTGGGCCATGAGTTCGTTTGACTTCTTGGTCGCTGCGTAGAGCGAGACCGGATGGTCCACATTATCGTGTACTGAAAAGGGCATGTGCGTATTTGCGCCATATACTGAGCTCGATGAAGCAAAGACAAGGTGTTTTACGCTGTTGTGGCTGCAGCCTTCCAGGATGTTGAGGAACCCGGAGAGGTTGGTATCAACGTATGCATGGGGGTTGATCAGCGAGTACCGCACCCCTGCCTGTGCAGCGAGGTTGACGACCACATCAAACTTCTCCTCCCTGAAGAGCCTTTCCACGCCATCTCTGTCCGCAAGGTCGAGTCTGACCGGCTTGAAGTTCTCCAGCATAGTGATCTGTCTAAGCCTGCTGAGCTTGAGGTTTACGTCATAGTAGTCATTCAGGTTGTCGAGGCCCACCACCTCGTCGCCCTGTTGGAGCAGTCTCTTGCTTAAAGCAAATCCGATAAAGCCGGCGGCGCCGGTAACGAGTATCTTTTTCATGGACAGACAACCTCTGACATTTATTAATAAGGATAGCATATTTCAGAAAAGGGAAACACAATATCATCCCCTGCCTGTTGCCATAATGATTGTCTCGATATATAATCCAACTAATGAAAAAAGCTCTTACTATTGCCGGCTTTGATCCCTCCGGTGGGGCAGGTATCCAGGCAGATTTGAAGGTTTTTCATGCCCTCGGAATATATGGCCTTTCTGTTGCATCTTCATTGACTGCTCAAAATACAGAGGGAGTCAGAGACATTATGTCTGTTCCGGATAGATTTGTGAAAAAACAACTCACAGCGCTTCTGTCTGATCTCATTCCGGAAGCAACAAAAACAGGCATGCTTTACAGCGAGGCCAATGTCGCGGCAGTCGCGCATATCATCGAGAAATACTCGTTGAAAAATATTGTCGTGGACCCTGTCATGGTGTCGTCTTCCGGGAAGAAACTCGTCGAAAAAAATACTCTTGTTGTGATGAAAAAGAAACTATTCCCCTTTTCTACGGTGATAACGCCGAATATTTATGAAGCTGCTGTCCTGTCCGGGATCAATATCAAAAACATGGCTGATATGGAGAAGGCTGCTGTCTGTCTGAGAGATTCAGGGCCTGAAAATGTGATAATAACCGGCGGCCACCTTGAAGATTTTGCTCTGGATGTCCTGTATGACGGTAGTTTCCATTACCTGAAAAGCCGGAAGGTAATTGGAGAGTATCATGGTACAGGCTGCGCATTTTCAGCCGCATTGACCGCGATGCTTGCAAAAGGATACAGCGTGCTGCGCTCCGCCAAAGAGGCCAAAAGATTTATGAACAGGGCCTTTAAAAAGTCTTTCAGCGCAGGCAGGGGCATGAAGCTGTTCAAATTTTGATTCTGTGGACTGATTCTGTGGACTTTACAAAAAATCCTGTTAAATGGTAGATTTGCAAAATGAAGTATGGTGAAAAAGCGATTAAGAACGTCCGGCTTTCGACATGGGAGAATCAATACCCCAAGAGAGATTATGAGATAGATATCAGTTTCCCTGAGTTCACTTGTCTCTGTCCGATATCCGGCTATCCTGACTATGCAACTATCAGGATAAAATACATTCCCGATGAAAAAATCGTGGAATTGAAGTCGTTGAAACTCTATCTGAACTCTTACCGGAACCTTTACATTTCGCATGAAGAAAGCACGAACAAAATCTTCGCCGAGCTAAAGAAGAAGCTGAAGCCGAGGTTCCTTGAGGTTGTCGGCGATTTCAACCCCAGAGGGAACGTCAAAACAGTGATTCGGGTCTCGACGGACCAGAAGAAATAAACCACCGCTATAATTCCTGCGTCCATGATCCTAAAAAAAGCAGTTAGGAGAGCTGTCTTTCGTTCAGGAAGCCCTTTTTCTGCTGTTCTAATCTCGTTGCGCTACAGCCGTGAAACTCACCCTCCGGGTTTCAAACACTCACGGCTGTTTAACGCTCCATTTCGCTAAGAACAGCAACGAAAAAGGGCTAAATCATTCAAGCCAACTCTCCTAACTGCTTTTTTTAGGATGAAGAATTGCATTTTTCGGGTTTACGAATTGTGCGGGAGAGTCTATCCTGCCCCTTTTGCCCTTTCGATAAAAAGCCTCATCTTCTGATGGTCTTTTTCCCCTTTTACAAGTTCGACCCCGCTGCTGACATCGACTGCATATGGTTTCACCTGTCTGATAGCCTCTGAGATATTCTCCGGCGTGAGCCCTCCGGCAAGTATTATCCTGCCGAGGTTTTTTGCCTCGACAGCTATGTCCCAGTTGAATACCCGTCCTGTGCCGCCGGACATATGCGGCTCGAACGTATCGAGCAGAAAGGCTGACACAATATTCCGGTATCTTGCGAGCGGCTCCAGACTTTCGAGCGATTTCACCCTTATGCCTTTTATCACCCTTCTCGACAGGCGGCACGCCTCCGGGGATTCTTCTCCGTGCAGTTGTATAACGTCTATGCCGGTCTCTTCGACTGTCTTTTGAATTTCTGCCCGGGGTTCATCAACAAATACCCCTACTGTTGTGATAAAGACAGGCAGTTTGGCAATGATTGCCGCTGCTTTTTTTGGTGAGATTGCGCGCGGGCTTTCCTTGAAAAATACGAACCCCAAGGCGTCTGCGCCGAAATCTATCGCAGCCCTTGCATCGTCAAGGTTTGTTATGCCGCATATTTTAATTTTTGTCATACAATCATGCCTTGCAGCTTGTCCTGCTGCAGGGTCCATATCCTTTTATATTACTGGAAGGTTTTTCAGGGCTTCCTTGATTTTCTCTTCCGGATACTCATAGTCCTCGAATTTTCCGGCCATATAGTCCGCATAGGCGGTCATGTCAAGGTATCCGTGTCCGCTGAGATTAAAGAATATGGTCTTTTGTTTGCCTTCCTCCTTTGCCTTCATTGCTTCGTCTATCGCTCCCTTGATCGCATGAGCGCTTTCAGGAGCAGGGATGATGCCTTCTGTTTTTGCGAACTTTATCGCTGCCTCAAAAACCCCTGTCTGGCCATAGGCGACTGCATCTATCAGTTTGTCATGGTAGAGCTGGCAGAGCAGCGGGGAATCCGCATGATACCTCAGGCCGCCTGCATGGATTCCCGGCGGCATAAAATCATGGCCGAGTGTGTACATCATCATCAGCGGCGTCAGTCCGGCAGTATCGCCGAAATCATATCTGAACTCGCCTTTTGTGAGCGTGGGACACGAGGTCGGCTCTACTGCTATAACCCTGAGTTCCCTGCCGTGTATCTTGTCCCGAAGAAAAGGAAAACTCGCCCCGCCCAAATTGCTGCCTCCGCCGCAGCACCCGATGATGATATCGGGATAATCACCAACAAGCTCAAACTGTTTTTTTGCTTCGAGACCAATGACCGACTGGTGAAGGAGCACATGGTTCAGCACTGAACCGAGGGCGTAGTTCGTATCTTCATGAGTGGCGGCGTCTTCAACCGCCTCTGAGATAGCCATGCCGAGGCTGCCGGAGCAGTCGGGGTCATCCTCCAGTATTTTCCTGCCGAAGTTCGTAACAGTAGAGGGGCTCGGATGCACGGCTGCGCCCCAGGTCTCCATCGCGATCCGCCGATATGGCTTCTGGTCGTAGCTGACACGCACCATATAGACGGTGACTTCGAGCCCGAACATAATCCCGGCAAGCGCCATGGCTGAACCCCACTGGCCCGCGCCTGTTTCCGTTGCTATCCTTTTTATCCCTGCGGCCTTGTTGTAATAAGCCTGGGGGACTGAGGTGTTCGGCTTGTGGCTTCCAGCGGGGCTCACCCCTTCATATTTATAGTATATTTTTGCAGGAGTGCCGAGCGCTACCTCGAGCCTATGGGCCCTGTAAAGAGGTGAAGGTCTCCAGAGGGTGTATATATTAAGCACCTCATCGGGAATGTCGATCCAGCGTTCCGTAGTCATTTCCTGTTCAATAAGCGCCATAGGGAAGATCACGCTGAGGTCATCAGGTCCTACCGGCTGTTTTGTGCCGGGATGAAGGGGCGGCTTAGGGAGGTTTGGCATATCCGCCATGATGTTGTACCACTTTTTTGGTATTTCCCTGTCGGGCAGCACTACTTTTGTTTCTTGCATTTTCTCCTCCGAATATCTTTATTTTGTTAAAAGCAGCCTTTATCACGCAGTTTATTTTACCACAATCTCGACCTCTGAGGAGTAGACCCTCTTCTCCCCCGTAAATCGTCAATCTTTCCCGCAATGTCCTGAGATTCCATGAAAGATGTTCCGATAAGCATGGCATCTATCCCCGCCCCCTCCAGTTGAAGGACATCCTCGCGCGTTTTTATGCCGCTTTCGCTTACGACAATACGGTCTCCAGGGATTTCTTTTTTTAATTCAAACGTTGTGTTGAGGTCTATTGCAAGGGTTTTCAGGTTTCGGTTGTTGACGCCGATGACAGGGGCGCAAATACGGAGCGCTGTTTCCAGTTCGGCAAAGTCATGGACCTCAAAGAGAACTGAAAGACCGAGTTCCCGTGCAAGGTGGAGATATTCTTCCGCCTGTTTCAGTTCAAGAATTGCTGCTATCAACAGGATTGCGTCAGCGTTTTTTGCCCGCGCCTCGTATATCTGATATTCATCGAAGATAAAATCCTTCCTTAATACAGGACAGGAAACGATCTTCTTCACCTCTTCCAGAAACTCCAGTCTGCCCTGAAAAAAATCTTCTTCAGTAAGGACGGATACTGCATCAACCTTCTTTGCCTCATAAACAGAAGCGATTGCTGCATGGTTGAAGTCAGCCCTGATCAGCCCTTTGGAAGGAGACGCCTTCTTGACCTCAGCGATAAGCCTTATGGGGGTATGGTCTCTTTTTACAGCCTTTGCAAAATCCCTGGGTTCGGGAATATTTCTGATTGCATTTTTCAATGATGCGATAGGAGTTATGGATTTTGCATATGAAACCCGGTCCTTTTTCCTGGCGACTATCTTATCTAAAATTGTCATAACAAATATTGGGTCTTCGCGTAATCGTGTGGGTCATTCTTGTCACAAATCATGTCATTCCACGACCCCCCTCCGTCATTCCACGACTTGATCGGGGAATCCATACCC
>PGYF01000048.1:0-7904 GCA_002839535.1 Nitrospira bacterium HGW-Nitrospira-1 | reverse complement strand
TGGAATGACGAAATCCCGTGTAAACGTTCCATTTGAATCATCTTAAGAATAGCCTTTTTCTAATATTTTTACCCACTCACATCCACGAAGACCCCAAATATTAAAGTTAATCTGAAAGTTTTTCAATATAAACAAGCTGAAAAATTACTGCGTTTGCTATAATTAGCTCTGTTATGGATGGAAAAGGGAAGATAGCAAAGGCAGCAGGCATAATGTCTGTTGCTACATTTATCAGCCGTATCCTTGGTTTTGTAAGGGACATGATCTTTGCGCTGTATTTTGGGGCCACTGGGATTTCGGATACATTTTTTGCAGCCTTCAAGATCCCCAATCTCCTGCGGGAGCTTTTTGCAGAGGGGTCCATGTCGTCTGCTTTTATCCCGGTGTTGACTGAGTACCGGGAAAAATACGGGGAGGAAGAGGCCCAGCGGCTTGTCAGGATCACGTTTACCTTTATCCTTCTGGTCGTCGGACTTGCATGTCTGCTTGGAATTATCTTTTCGCCGGCCATAGTCACAATAATTGCGCCTGGCTTTCTGAACTCGCCGGAAAAGTTCTCACTGACCATACTCCTGACAAGAATAATGTTTCCTTTCCTCTTGTTTATCAGCCTTGCCTCGCTTGTCATGGGGGCCTTAAATACCAAAAAAATCTTTTTTGTCCCGGCGCTTGCGCCCGCGATGCTCAACATTGTCCTGATTTTGAGCATAGTCTTTTTTGAATCAAAGGCCAAAAATCCGATTATCGTTGCCGCAATTGGGGTTTTGGTTGGTGGTTTTGCGCAGTTTGCCTTTCAGCTTCCCTCTTTTTTCCGAAACAAATACACCCTGGGTTTTAATACGGCCTTCAGCCACCCCGGACTGAAAAAGATGTCTCTGCTGCTGATACCCACCACCCTTGCCCTGGCGGTGACTCAGATTAATATCGTGGTGAGCAATATTCTTGCCTCGTATCTCCCGTCCGGCAGCATCACTTATCTTTTTTACTCGATGAGGCTGATACAGTTCCCGATAGGCATCTTCGGCGTAGCCATGGGTATGGCTGTCCTGCCGGCGTTATCTGAACATGCGGTCAGGGGAGACCTTGAAAAGCTGAGAGAAGATTTTTCCTTTGCATTGCGGCTGCTGTTTTTCATAGCAGTGCCCTCGATGGCAGGACTTATCGCCCTGAGAGAGCCGATTGTCAATCTTCTCTTCCAGCGAGGGCTTTTCGACTATGCCGCCACAAAAGGGACTGCTGAGGCGCTTCTTTTTTATGCAATAGGGATATGGTCGATTGTTGGCGTAAGAATTGTTACAGTAACATTTTATTCCATGCAGGACACACGGACGCCGGTTAAAATCGCAGCCATAGGGATGCTCTCAAATATTCTTTTAAGCCTTATCCTCATGGGACCGATGAAGCACTCAGGGCTTGCCTTTGCGAATGCATTGGCGTCAATGATAAATTTCTCGCTCCTGTTTTATTTTCTCAGAAAAAAAATACAACGAGTGGATGCGCGAAAAATAATGAGCTCTTTTATAAAAATAGCTCTGTCGTCAGTTGTTATGGGTATTTCAGGATGGGCGGCGCTCCATGGAGAATTATGGCAGAAGAGCGGCAACAGCGCAGAAAAGGCAGCATATCTCACAGGCACGGTTTTCTTGTGCGGCGGTATTTATATAGTATGCAGTTTTCTACTGAAAAATGAGGAAATGGGGTATGTTTACGAAACCCTGAAAAAAAAGTTCGGAAGGAAGAAAAGTGAGGGTGAATGAAGATCAAAGGTATTGTAGTGGGGCCGCTTCAGGTCAACTGTTTCATAGCCTACGACGAAGACAGCCTTGACGCTATAGTGGTTGACCCCGGAGATGAGCCGGAAAAAATCAGCAGCTTTCTCAAAGACAGGAACCTCCAGGTTTCCTCTATTGTTTGTACCCACGCACATTTTGACCATATAGGGGCAGTCAGGAGACTGAAAGAAAAGACAGGGGCTCAGGTAATACTGCATAAAGGAGATTATGAAATGTATATGCAGGCTGATAAGCAGGGAATTGCCTGGGGATTTCAGATCGAGCAGCCGCCGGAACCTGATATATATGTGCTCGAAGGCAATGAAGTAGCTGTTGGGAGATTCCGCTTGAAGGTATTGCACACACCCGGTCACAGCCCAGGGGGGATATGCCTCTTTGGGGAAGGCGTAATATTCACCGGAGACACTATCTTTGCCGATTCTGTCGGGAGAACCGATCTTCCAGGCGGCAGCATGGCCCAACTGAAAGAATCTTTTGACAGGATAATTTCTCTTCCTCCCCGGACGAAGATATTCCCGGGACACGGCCCTTTGACAACAGTGGAAGATGAAAAAGAAAATCGCTTATGGCTCTTCCCGTAAACAAGCGGGCAAAAGATAAACGCAAGGCCGCACACCCCAAAAATGCAGTTGAATTATGCCCGCATGGGCACGAATGCCTTCAACCCAAAAAATGGGATATGTCCCAATACTGTTTACTGTTCAGCAAAAATTCCCCCTTAAAAAAGGGGGGTACAGGGGGTTGTGTCTTTCTTCTACAAAAACCATACAATGCGGCAGGGCAGGGTTTTATTGACAAGCATGATAAAATAAATTATCATTAAACTAATCATGGATAGTTTATATAAACCGCCATTTAAGAAGTTTGTTAAAAAGCAATCCAGGGCTTTTCAGTTGGCAGTTGAAGATGAAGTTGAAGGGGTTATAAAAAGTCCTGATACGGGAGAGGCTAAAAAAGGCGACTTATCCGGATTAATGGTGCATAAATTTAAGTTTCAGCGACAGGAATATTTAATCGCCTATAAAACAGAAGGCAATACTATAGTATTTTATATGATAGGAACTCATGAAAATTTCTATCGTGAACTTAAGCAATATTCAAGGGAGGTTTAATAACCATGATAACAGCAAAAAAGGTTTATAAAGAAATCCTTGATATGCCGATAAGGGAAAGGGAAAGGCTCTTTTCTATTATTGCAAGGGTTGGTTTTGAAAAAGAACATTATACCCATGCAGATGTGTTCAGTGATATAAGGCAGTCTCCTTTTACCATCAAAGAGGCGTCAGAATATCTTGAAGTTGCTGAGATAACGATTAGAAGATGGGTCAGGGATGGCATCCTGAAACACAACAGGATCGGCAAGAATATCGTGTTTGTCCCTGAGGCTTTAAAGACATTCAAGAAACAGAGGCAATAGATTACCGATTAAAAAATAGAACAGACCTTGACAATTTTTTTGACCAATAAGGGAGGCGTATTATGGATATAAAGGCATTTGTTTTGTCAAAGGCAAAAGAGGCCAGGGAAGGCGCGCGTTCAATCGCAAAGGCGTCTTCCCGGCAGAAAAATGCTGCGCTGATGAAGATGGCTGAGGCGCTTGGGAAACGTTCAAAAGAACTCATACGGGAAAACGCAAAGGATATTGTCTTTGCGAAAAACAAAGGGCTTTCAAAGGCAATGATAGACAGACTGGCGCTGAACGAAAAGCGGATCAATGAAATGGCCCAGGGGCTTATTGAGGTGGCTGCGCTTCCGGACCCTGTTGGAGAGGTGCTGAAGATGTGGCAGAGGCCCAATGGTATGACCGTGGGGAAGATGCGTGTGCCCATAGGCGTAATAGGCATTATTTATGAGTCGCGGCCAAATGTTACAGCAGACGCAACAAGCCTGTGCCTGAAGGCCGGGAATGCCGTAATCCTGCGCGGCGGCTCCGAGGCCATACATTCCAACAAGGCGATAGTGAAGATATTAAGGGATGCTGCCAGGACAGAAGGCATCCATGAAGGGGCGATAACATTTCTTGATATCACCGACAGGGAGGCTGTGATGGAGCTGCTGAAGCTTGAAGGCATCGTCGACCTCATTATTCCCAGAGGCGGGGAGGGACTTATCAGGGCTGTTACCGAAAATTCCCGGATACCGGTGCTCAAGCACTATAAAGGCGTATGCCATGTATTTGTTGACAGGGACGCAGACTTGAAGATGGCCGAAGATATATGTTTTAACGCAAAGGTCCAGAGGCCCGGCACCTGCAATGCAATGGAAACCATGCTTGTTGATAAGAAAATAGCAAAGAGTTTTCTGCCTGCCATGATCAAAAGGTTTAAGAGCGCAGGGGTGACTATAAAGGGGTGCCCGGAGACCGGGAAAATCGTGTCTGCAATCGGGACTGCCAGAGAAGAAGACTACTATAATGAATATCTTGATCTGACCTTGAATGTGAGGGTGGTAAAAGATATTGATGCCGCCATGGAGCATATCGCACAATACAGTTCCAGCCATACTGATTCTATTGTCACAAAAGACTATTCAAAAGGGATGAGGTTTCTAAGAGAGGTTGATTCTTCGGCAGTTATGATAAATGCCTCAACCCGCTTAAATGACGGCTTCCAGTTCGGGCTTGGAGCTGAAATCGGCATTTCAACCGACAAGATACATGCAAGGGGCCCCATGGGACTTGAAGAACTGACCTGCGCAAAATTCATTGTGCTGGGCAACGGACAGCTCAGGAAATAACAGGCTTCGATATTAGCTAAAAAACTAATCAGATGAAAATAGGCGTCTTCGGCGGCACATTTAACCCGATACATTACGGTCACCTCAGGGCTGCTGAGGAGATCAGGGGAAGGTTTGGTCTGGACAGGATATTTTTTATCCCTTCAGGGAATCCTCCGCTGAAAAGAAAAAACCTGGCGGGTGCAGACCACAGGCTTGCCATGGTCAGGATGGCTGTCAGGGATAATCCATATTTCGAGGCGCTTGATATCGAATGTGTCAGGCCCGGCAAATCCTACACAGTCAACACATTAGAACAGCTTTTGAGAAGTTATCCTGACGCTGATTTATACTTTATGCTCGGCATAGACGTATTCCTTGATATTCCGAACTGGCGGGAACCGGAAAAGATACTTGCCATGGCAAACTTTATTATACTTTCAAGGCCGGGGAAAAACTTTTCGGATCTGTTTCAATCTCCGTATCTGGATATAAAAAAAACGCAGTTATCTAATCTTGACAGAGGTGAAATTGCGTTATACACGACTGTTTTGCAGAGCGGCAAAAAAGCCCTGCTTACAGGTGTAACGCCGATAGGGATTTCCTCAACAGAGATCAGAAAGTGCGTTAAAAGAGGCGTCAGCATAAAATACCTGTTGCCGGAAGAGATTAAATCTTATATAATTTCTAAAGGCCTTTATAGAGCAAACAGAAAAGAATTGAACAGAAAAGGGTGCGTGACAGGAGGTCAATGCCTTTAAAAAGTAGAGATTTAGCCGTCAAGGCAGCAAAAGCAGCGCTCCAGAAAAAGGCCTTGGATGTCACAATCCTTGATGTATCCGGACTGACAGTCATTGCTGATTATTTCGTGATTTGTTCCGGAGAAAGTACGACACAGGTAAAAGCGGTTGCGAATTTTATTGAAGAGGAGCTCAAGAAGAAGCGCCGGAAGCCGCTTGGCATAGAGGGAGTTGCCCACAGCCATTGGATACTGCTTGATTACGGAGACGTCATTATCCATGTCTTTGAAAGGGAGACCCGTGCATATTACAATCTTGAGAAACTCTGGATGGATGCAAAAATTATAGAAATCAATGAAGATAAAAGTAATATGGCAGGGGAAGACAAAAGAGCAATTTTTTCTTGAGCAGCTTTACAGGGCTTTTACAATAATGCATAAAAGGGGTTATCATTACTGATGGGCAAATTATCTATTTTCATCGTTATGCTGTTCTTCGGGGTAGTGGCGCTCTTTGCCATTAACAACCATGAGGTGACTACAATAAAAGTCCCTTTCGGGTCTGTCTATGAGATTCCCAAAATCGCCCTGATACTGCTTTCCAGCGGCATAGGGTTTCTGGCGACCCTTTTTATATTTGCCATACGGGACACAAAGAAATTTATCGAAAACTGGCAGTACCAGAAGAAACGAAAGCAGGATATAAAGGTGCAGGGGTTTTACTCAAAGGCCCTGAATGCCCTGCTTGCGCACAATGAAGAATCTGCAAAGGACGCCCTGGAAGAGATACTCGCAGAAGAGCCCGAGCATATTGACGCCTTGTTGAGATTAGGCAATATTGCCGCTGCGGAAGACGATTACCAGAAGGCAGACGACTGCTACCAGAAGGCCAAAAATATAAACCCGAAAAAACTCGAGACCCTTTTTGCCCTTGAGGGCCTCATGGAAAAAACAGGCCGGTGGCCTGAGGCCATGAAATATCTTGAAGATATTCTGGATATTGATGACAGCAACCTGACCGCCATGTATCAAAAACGCGGCATTCTGGAAAGACAGGGGAAATGGGATGATCTCGTATATCTCCAGAAGGCTGTTTTAAAGCATGTGCATAGTGAAAAAGACAAGAAGCGCGAAAATCAGAATCTAATCGGCTATAAATATGAATACGGCAGACACAGCATTGAGAACAACCAGCTCGAAAAGGCAAAAAAGGCCTTCAAGACAGTTTTACGCCTGGAGAAAGACTTCCTTCCAGCTATACTGGGCCTTGCAGAGGTTATGCTGACAGAAGGCGATAGCGAAGAAGCAGTGAATCTTCTTGAGAAGAGCTATGAAAATACCTATTCAACGATACTGCTGGCCAGACTGGAAGACCTCCTTATCGGCCTGGGAGAACCGTCAAGGCTGATAAGGATTTATAAGAACAGTATATCGAAAAGACCGAATGATCCGGTAATAAAATTTTTCCTCGGAAAGCTCTTCTACCGCCTTGAGATGATTGATGACGCCTTTGATACACTTACCGGGATTGATACCGGTGGAGCATCATATCCTAAATTGCACCAGGTCCTCGGCAACCTTTACACAAGGAAAAATCAGCCTGAGAAAGCTGCGCAGGAATTCAGGAAGGCTGTGGAGATTAAGCTTTCCCTCAGACTTCCCTACTGTTGCAAACAGTGCAGGCATACTGCAGATGAATGGTCGGGGAGATGCCCTGCCTGCAAACACTGGAGTACCTACCAGTTTAATCTCGAAGGCGCCTGTAAGGCATAAACGCATCCGGTGAAGGGTATCCCGCTTAATAAACTTGTCCATTTTCTTGACGCCGAACTATGCCTTTCAGAGTTCAGAGAAGACGAAAGCGCCAATGGCTTGCAGGTTGAAGGCAGGACAACAGTACGAAAAGCAGGGCTTGCAGTTGACGCCTGTGAATATGTTTTCAGAAGGGCCGCTGAAAAGGAAATAGATTTTCTGCTCGTGCACCACGGGCTTATCTGGGGCGGATTAAAAGCCCTCAGAGGTGTTATGAGAAAAAGGATAAAAAGCCTTTTTGATTCGGAGATTTCTCTTTACGCCTGCCACCTTCCGCTTGACCGGCACCCGAAATACGGCAACAATGCCCGGCTCCTGCAGCTCTTGTCTATTAAGAAAATGGGGGAATTTGGGGAATACCATGGAAAAAAGATCGGCTGCTGGGGCAGGACTGCCAAAGAACTTTCTCTTGATGAATTTACCGCAAGAATAGATAATGCGCTCCAGACAAGGTCGTCTGTTGTCAGTTTCGGTAAAAAAGTCCGCACTGTCGGGGTTGTCTCAGGCGGGGGAGGGTTTGCAATCAATGAAGCTGAAAAATACGGGATAGATACATTCCTCACCGGAGAGCCCTCCCATAGCGCGTATACGCTTGCAGAAGAAATGAAGGTCAACCTGGTTTTTTCCGGGCATTATGCCACTGAAACACTTGGGGTGAAGGCTGTCGGAGAAGCGCTCGAAAAGCGGTTTGGGCTTGCAGTAGAGTTTATCGATCATCCTACCGGACTGTAAGCAAGGAAAGCAAAGCCTGTTGCCTCATTTAAAAAACTATACGAAATGAATATTCGTTGCCTCATGTAAAATCTACTCCAACCAATTCTACTTTTTTACCTCTTTTAAAGTCT
>PGYF01000047.1:8341-18628 GCA_002839535.1 Nitrospira bacterium HGW-Nitrospira-1 | reverse complement strand
TTCTCCGGCTTGACCGGGGAATCCATACCCTATCCTGGATTGTCCGGTCAAGCCGGACAATGACAACAATATATAAATCTGGATTCGGAGCCTGCCCCGACCCCCTGATAAAGTCAGAGGGCATGCTTGATGCGGGGGTCAAGCCGGACAATGACAGAATAAATTTGTTTTGACTTTTGACGCCCTGCGCTCTTGGCACTGGGTTCTTTAATTAAATAGCTGTTCAGTTTCATATTATTGGTATTATTGCGTTTTTCCGGCATTATCGCAATAAATATTTTTGGCTCATCGTGCTGTTTTAGTCTCCGGCGTCCGAAATAAAAAACTAAATCATGCCGGTTATAAAGAGCGACTGAAAGTATGCAGAGACTCGAATTCGCGTCTTTGACAGTGATTAGTTCTTTGTGATACGATTATCCACTCCATAACAGCTTTATCCTTAATCCTTAAATGCCGGAGTGGTGGAATTGGTAGACACAAGGGACTTAAAATCCCTCGTTGGCAACAGCGTACCGGTTCGAGTCCGGTCTCCGGCACCAGAGTGTTATTGTATTTATAATCAATGCGCCAGGTTGCGGCATTATAAAGTTTTTTTCATGGACATCCATCCGGTAAATGCAGTTTTCGTTAATTATTCTTCGTTCATTCAGTAAAGTCTGTGTTATAATCAATAAATTTTATTTGAGGTTAATAATGCATGTCTGAAAGTATAAAAAAAGCGATATTCCCGGCAGCGGGTCTTGGCACGAGATTTCTTCCCGCAACAAAGGCATCTCCAAAAGAGATGCTGCCCATTGTTGACAAGCCGATGATTCAATATGGCGTCGAAGAGGCAATTGCGTGCGGCGTAAATGAGTTCGTAATTATTACCGGTAAACACAAGAGGAATATTGAAGACCATTTTGATTGCGCTTTTGAACTCGAAGACAATCTGAAAAAAAGCGGGAAGCATAAATTGCTTAAAGCAATTAACAGATTGAGCAACATCAATATAGCGTATATACGGCAAGGTTATGCCCTTGGTCTTGGTCATGCGATTTTATGCGCAAAACCTTTTGTTAAAGATGAGCCGTTTGCGGTTATTCTGAGTGACGATATTATTCCTCCGGAAGAAACTCTATTGCATGATATGATAAAACTTTATAAAAAGCTTAAAAGTCCTATTCTTGCGCTTCAGCAGGTTCCTATGACGGAAATTCACAGGTATGGCGTTATCGCCGGCGTCAAGGAACTGGAAGGTGTGTATAGAATAAATAATCTTATTGAAAAACCCGCTCAGAAAAATGCGCCTTCCGACCTTGCAATTATCGGCAGATACATACTTACCCCGGATATATTCGATGTGCTTGAAAAAGCCAGGCCCGGCAAAGGCGGTGAAATACAGCTTACAGACGCTATCTGCACCTTATTGCAGTTAAGACCTGTATATGGTTTTCTTTTTAAAGGAAAGAGATACGATGCAGGAGATAAACTCGGATATTTAAAGGCTACAGTGGATTTTGCGATTAAAAACCCTGAGCTGTCCGCGGAATTTAAATCATACATACTCAGTGTTGCAAAACAGATAAGTACAGATAAATTATAAAAATTATGGTTCTTTCGTAAAAAAGTTGAAAAGGCATTTACAATAATAGGGAGTATAGAATCGCTCAATTCAGGTTCTATTATTATCTGCAAATTATGCAGAATTATAAAGAGGAGACAGGATGGCAGAAAAAGATAAAGACAATGATTTAGTTAATAAAGAAGCCCGGATCCCAGGCAATATTCCGGTTCTTCCTGTAAGGGATATTGTGGTTTTTCCTTATATGATAATACCGCTTTTTGTAGGCAGGGAGATATCGATAAAGGCAATAGAGCATGCGCTCAGTTCAAGCAGGATGATTCTCCTTCTAACCCAGAAGGATTTAAGCATCGAAAATCCGGCCTCCGGCGATCTTTACAGGATAGGCACTGTTGGTATGATTATAAGGATGCTGAAGCTGCCGGATGGGAGAGTAAAAGTTTTAGTGCAGGGATTGTCCAAGGCAAGGGTTACTCAATTTACCCAGGCAGAGCCTTTTATTGCAGCTGATATTGAGAAAATCGAGGAGATAAAGCTTCCTTCTCTGAATATCGAGGATGAGGCCCAGATCAGGACAGTCAAGGAACAGCTTGATAAAGCTGTTAGTTACGGCAAAACAATCCTTCCTGACATTATGGTGGTTGTTGAGAATCTTGATGAACCTGGAAGGCTTGCTGATTTAGTAGCATCAAATCTTGCCTTAAAGACTGAACAGGCACAGGAGATCCTCGAGATATCAGGGCCGGTTCAAAGGTTGAAACGCGTCAGTGATATATTAGCCAGAGAAATAGAACTCCTTGTTGTTCAACAAAAGATTCAATCAGATGCAAGGGGAGAAATAGACAAGACACAACGGGAATATTACTTAAGAGAACAACTGAAGGCTATTCAGAAAGAACTCGGAGACTTTGATGAAAGGACGGAAGAGGCAAAAGAGTTCAGGAAAAAAATCAAAGAAGCCAGGATGCCTGAAAAGGTGCTGAAAGAGGCGGAGAAACAACTTAAGCGGATTGAGAAAATGCATCCTGACAGCGCAGAGGCTGCTACCATAAGAACCTATCTTGACTGGCTTGTGGAACTTCCCTGGGCCAAGAGCACAAAAGATAATCTGGATATAACAGCTGCAAAAAAAGTTTTAAACGACGACCATTATGATCTTGAGAAAGTCAAGGAAAGAATCCTCGAATATCTAAGTGTCAGAAAGATCAAGGAGAAGATGAAAGGGCCTATTTTATGCTTTATCGGGCCTCCAGGGGTCGGAAAAACTTCTCTTGGAAGATCTATCGCAAGGGCGCTGGGAAGAGAATTTGTCCGCATGTCGCTTGGGGGTGTAAGGGATGAAGCTGAAATCAGAGGCCACCGAAGAACATATGTTGGAGCCTTGCCGGGCAGGATAATACAGGGGATAAAACAGGCTGGAACCAACAACCCTGTTTTTATGCTGGACGAGATAGATAAGTTAGGAAGCGATTTCAGAGGCGACCCTTCATCGGCCTTGCTTGAGGTGCTGGATCCTGAACAGAATTTTGCATTTGCCGATCATTACCTGTCTGTGCCGTTTGATCTCACGGGCGTAATGTTTATAACGACCGGCAATCTTACTGATACAATTCCCAGTCCTCTCAGGGACAGGATGGAAATCATCTATTTGTCAGGATACACTGAGGAGGAAAAACTGGGTATTGCCAGGAAATATCTTCTGCCAAAGCAGTTGGACGAACATGGCCTTACCAGCAAGATCGTAAATCTGTCAGATGCGGGTCTCAAACTTTTAATATCCCAGTATACAAGAGAGGCTGGAGTAAGAAATCTTGAAAGGGAAATAGCCAACCTCTGCAGAAAAGTCGCAAAGAAAATAGCAGAAGGAAAAGACAAAAAATTTGAAATTACCGCTAAAAATCTTCATAATTTTCTCGGGTCTCCCAAGTTTTTGCCCGAAGAGGAAATGGAGCATGATGAAGTCGGGGTTTCTACCGGACTGGCCTGGACTGAGGCCGGCGGAGATATTATCTATATAGAAGCAACGACCATGAAGGGCAAGGGAATTCTTACCCTTACAGGACAGTTAGGCGACGTCATGAAGGAGTCTGCCCAGGCAGCTCTCAGCTATATTCGTTCAAAGGCTCAAATGCTGGGCATCAGCGAGGATATATTTTCTCAGACAGATGTTCATATACATGTGCCTGCCGGCGCTATTCCTAAAGACGGACCTTCTGCCGGCATTACGCTTGCGACAGCTCTGGCCTCTGTCTTTACAGGAAAACCTGTCAGCAAGAACATTGCCATGACAGGAGAGGTAACCCTGAGAGGAAGGGTGCTTCCCATTGGAGGTCTCAAGGAAAAGTCTCTTGCCGCCAAAAGAATGGGCATAAAGAAGATAATTTTACCCAAAAGGAATAAAAAAGATATTGATGATATTCCAAAATATATTAAAAAAGATATGGAATTTATTTTTGCCGATACCATGGAACAGGTACTGAAAGCGGCCTTGATAGAGAAAAAGAAAGGCAAGAGATAGGCAACCGGAAAAACAGCGGATGCAAAAGTAATGTTCTGCGCTTTGTCATTCCGGCCTTTTGTCAGGAAATAGGTCATTTATTATGCAGGAATCATTAGCTATGAAGCTTTCTGATGCAGGGGAGCTTTCCCTTCTGGAAATTCTCAGAAAACGGTTCGGCAAAAGGTCTCATTCTATTGTATTGGGTATAGGAGACGATGCAGCGGTTATACGTCCGCAGAATTCTCATATGCTCCTTACAACTGATATGATGGTGGAGGGTGTGCATTTTGATCTCTCCTGGACAACTCCCTTTCAACTTGGCTTTAAGCTGGTCTCTGTAAATGTCAGTGATATATACGCAATGGGCGGAAAACCAAAATTCCTCCTGCTTAACTTTTCCGCAAGCAAAGATACCACACTGGAATTTTTCTCGAAATTCTTTGACGGCATTGAAACGGCCATGAAAAGGTACGGGATTTCTCTGATAGGCGGCGATATCTCTGCTTCAGAAAAGATTGTGTTGTCGGCAACAGTAACAGGCTATGCAAAAAAGTTTCTCGCCCGAAGAGGCGCTAGGGCAGGCGACAGGATATATGTCACGGGACATACCGGGGATGCTGCCTGCGGGCTTGCCCTGATGAAAGGCCTCAGGAGGAAAATTGCAATAGAGCAAGGCAAAAAACAAAAATTTCCATTGCCCTGGGAGATAGTCTCTCCTCTCATAGAGAGGCATTTGATGCCTGTCGCAAGAGACTCTCAAGGGTTTATAAAGGCAGCTACCTCCATGATCGATATCAGTGATGGATTGATGATAGATATTTCAAGGCTCTGCAGGGAAAGCAAGGTTGGCGCTCTTGTGTATGCAGATAAAATTCCCTTATCAAATGAACTTCAATTGTATCGGCGAAGTCATAAAGACCGGTATATTCCTTATGGATGAGAAAGGGCATAAGAGAAAGGCCTCAATAAAAGGATATCAACATTTTAAAATTTAGAGAAAAACTCAGACAGATTTTAGTAATCAGGGAGACGCCCCGCAAAATGGCAACGTCTTTTGCAATTGGCGTATTTATCGGCATGTCCCCTCTGCTTGGGTTGCACACGGTTCTTGGGCTCATTGCAGCATGGTTATTCAGACTTAACCGGTTAATTACCCTGGCAGGAGTGTATGTAACGAATCCCTGGACTATTGTGCCTATCTATTCCTTTGGCACATGGTTCGGGGCCAGGATTATTGGGATGGACAATATTGTCCCTAAAATCGCCTGGTCTCACATTACTCTTGGCGGTTTTCTCAGGGAGTTTCGACCCCTGCTATTTCCTTTTCTAATCGGGAATACCGTGATAGGCGTCATAGCAGCAGTTGTGAGTTATTTCGTAATCTACAAGGCGGTAAAGAATTATCATGGGTAAGGTCTCACTCCTGAGTCTCGGTTGTCCGAAAAATCTCGTTGATTCAGAGAAACTCCTCAAAAAACTGAAGGAACAAGGCATTTTTTATTCTTCAAATCCCGATGAATCCGATATCCTGATAATCAATACCTGCGGCTTTATTGAGAGCGCCAGGAAAGAGTCTATAGAAGAAATATTGAAACTATCAAAATTAAAAGGGGGGGATAAAAAACTTGTTGTGTTCGGCTGTCTGGCAAAAAGATATGGTGAAGAACTCAAAAGAGAGATACCTGAAATAGATGCCCTCTGGGGTGTAGGAGATGATGACAAGATCGTTGATTACTGCAGTAAAATTATCACCAGACCGACTATTACCGGGCCTTCTGAAAAACTTACAGAAACACCCTATGCTTACCTTAAGATTGCAGAGGGTTGTGATAAAAAATGCTCGTATTGTGTAATACCTCAGATACGGGGGAAGTTTCAGAGCATCTCCCCTGACCGGATATTGGAGGAAGCAGAAACTCTCATACAGGCAGGAAAGAAAGAATTGATCCTGATTGCGCAGGACATTACCGAATATGGCGCTGACAGAAGAGATTATAATCTGAACCGTCTTATCAAAGATATCGCCTCTCTGAGCGGGGATTTTTGGATACGGCTTCTTTACCTTTACCCTACTTCTATTACCGATGAACTCATCGAAACAATAGCTTCTGAAAAAAAGGTCTGTAATTATGTTGATATGCCTCTTCAACATTCTGAAAAGAAGATATTAGAACTTATGGGAAGAGGCGGGAGCAGGAGTTACTTTGAAAAGCTTATAGCAAAGCTCAGACATATTATCCCTGAGGTGAATATTCGCACCACCTTGATAGCAGGGTTTCCCCAGGAAACTGAAGATGAATTCAGCGCAATGGTTAAATTCGTGCAAAAAATAAAGTTCGACAGGCTCGGTGTGTTTACGTATTCAAAAGAAGATGGGAGCGCTGCCTATGGGTTGAAACGACAGATACCCAAAAAGATCAAGGCAGAACGCTTTAATAGATTAATGGCGGTTCAATCGGCTATTTCCCTTGAGAAAAATATGCAACTGATCGGCAAAAGCTTTAAAGCCCTGGTCGATGAAGCCGATGACAATATCGCTATTGCAAGGCTCTATTCACAGGCGCCTGAAATCGATGGTGTTGTTTTCATCCATGACAGAGATGTTAAAAAAGGCGATTTTGTGAACGTGAAAATAGAAGAGGCATATGATTACGATCTGAAAGCGACCATTCTAAAATGAGAAAAATCCCTTACCTGAATATTGTACTTTTTGTTCTGACATTTATTTCAACCCTAACCGTCGGCGCCATGCATGAAGGCATCAATGTCGTTGAGGAGCCGCTGAAGATATATAAGGGAAGCTCATTTTCCATCACCTTGCTGCTCATACTTTTATTCCATGAATTTTCCCATTATCTTGCATCCAAAAAACATCGGATTGAGGCCTCCCTTCCATACTTTATACCTGCTCCTACTCTCTTTGGGACATTTGGCGCTGTAATAAAGATGAAAGCCCCTATAACAACAAAGAACGCCCTCATGGATATTGGCGCCTCGGGACCAATCGCCGGGTTTATTATATCAGTCGCAGCAACGATTATAGGGCTTTCATTCTCTAAAATCATGCCGGCGCATGATACGGCCAACTTTATCTCTCTTGGCGATTCTCTGCTGTTTTCAGGCCTGACCAGGGCAATTCTTGGAACTATCCCTGATAATTACAATGTTTTTCTCCACCCGGTTGCCTTCGCAGGGTGGATAGGTTTTTTTGTCACCTCGATTAACCTTATCCCTGTTGGCCAGTTGGACGGCGGACATATCCTCTATGCGCTTGCAGGCGAAAAACACGCGGCTTTTTCCAAATTGTTTATTGGCGTGATGTTCATCATGGGCTTTTTGCTCTGGGATGGATGGATAATCTGGGGCGTGCTGTTGATTATCCTTGGATTCAGGCATCCGCCGGTAGTTTATTCTGAGATGCCGCTGGCCCCAAAAAGGAAGCTTATCGGCTGGATATCACTTGTCATCTTTGTCCTTACCTTTACTCCGATACCTGTCATAATCGCGCAACATGCAAAATGATAAAAAATGGGCGGCGATGTCCCCCCTTTTTTATCATTTTGTATGTTATTTTATTAGTAACTAAACTATATTCAAGGAGATAATATAATGAAGATAATTCTTGGGGAAGATGTAAAAAATCTTGGCCGCATGGGCGAGGTAGTAAATGTAACCGATGGATACGCAAGAAATTTTCTTTTTCCGAAAAAGCTTGCTGTTGAGGCAAATACAAAGAATCTAAAGGAATTCGAGCATAATAAAAAAGTAATAATCGAAAAAGCAGCGAAATTAAAGGATTCATTCAAGTCCGTTGCAGACAAATTGTCTTCCCTCTCCCTTACCGTAAAGGCTAAAACCGGTGAAGATGATAAACTATTCGGCTCAGTCACGAATATGGATATAGCCGAGGCCCTTGCCCTGGAAGGATTTGATATTGACAAGAAAAAAATTATCATTGACGAGCCGATCAAAAGGCTTGGAGAGTATTCTGTTACAATAAAACTTCATCATGATCTCTCGGCAGAGGTTAGAGTGCAAGTCGTTCAGGAATGAAAGATACAGGGCTGACTTTAGATAAGCTTCCCCCTCAAAACATTGAGGCTGAACAGTCTGTTTTAGGGGCTATATTACTTGATAATGACGCCCTATATACAGCTTTTGAGCTAATTACGCAGGATGATTTCTATAAGGACGCCAACAAAAAAATCTTTATAGCCATGACAGAGCTTCTTGAGAGAAACGAACCCATAGATATCATTACTCTCACAGACCATCTCAGGAAAAAGGACAATCTTGATGCAATCGGAGGAACTCAGTATCTGACCTCGCTTGCTTCCACGATTCCCACTTCCGCCAATGTCAGGTTCCATTCTAAAATTGTCAGGGAAAAGTCAATGGTCAGGGGACTTCTCCGTTCTGTTACTGATATTGCGCGAAATGTTTATGAAACTGAGCAGGATGCCGAAGAACTGATAGATTATGCGGAAAAAACAATATTTGATTTATCTGAAAAAAGAATAAGCCCATCCTTTTCACTCCTGAAAGACGTCATAAAAGACAGCTTTCAGATGATTGAACAGCTCTACGACAAAAAGGAAACAGTTACCGGAGTCCCTTCAGGCTTTAAAGAGATTGACGAATTAACCACGGGTCTGCAAAAGGGTGACCTGATAATAATCGGCGGCAGACCCTCTATGGGAAAGACCGCCTTCAGTCTCAATATTGCCCAGCACGTCGGGGTCAATGTAAAAGAACCCGTCGCTATTTTCAGCCTTGAAATGTCAAAGGAGCAGCTTGCCTTCAGAATGCTGTGTTCAGAGGCTATGGTGGATTCCAATCAGATCAGAAAAGGGTTTATCAGAAAAGATGACTGGCATAAGCTTACAAGCGCTGCAGGAAAATTAGCCGAATCCCCGATTTTTATTGATGATTCATCGGCAATATCAGTTCTTGAAATGAGGGCAAAGGCGAGGAGATTGAAAGTAGAGCATGGTTTGAGTCTGATTATCGTGGACTATCTTCAACTGATGCGGGGCAGGGGGAATGCTGAAAGGCGTGAACAGGAAATATCCGAGATTTCACGTTCTTTAAAAGGCCTTGCAAAGGAGTTGAAGGTCCCGGTAATTGCCCTGAGCCAGCTCAACAGAGGCGTTGAGACAAGAACCGGCAACAAGAAACCGACCCTTGCCGATCTCAGGGAATCAGGCGCAATAGAACAGGACGCCGACGTAATTATTTTTCTTTACAGGGATGAACTGTATAACAGAGACAGCAATGACAACAAAGGAAAGGCGGAGATTATCATTGCAAAACAGAGGAATGGACCGACCGGCACGATACTGCTCTCATTTATTTCACATTGCACAAGATTTGTTGATTATTCCGATAGAGAATACCACAATACAGATGAGACATTTTAACCATGAGACGATTGCCGGCAGTTGCAGGCCAATTTTATTATGAAGATCCCTTGAGACTGACTCAGCAGGTTGAACAATATATCAATAAAAAATCAGGGAAAGAAAATGCCGTAGGCATTGTTGTGCCTCATGCCGGTCTTATATACTCAGGGGCTGTTGCAGGCGCTGTTTATTCATCCATAAATTTTCCCAGGACTTTTTTAATGCTTGGCCCTAATCACACAGGGCTTGGCTCACAAATCTCAATCATGGACGACGGGGAATGGGAGGTTCCCACAGGCGTTCTCAACATCGATAGAAAACTTGCCGGCCGCATTCTTCTGAATGCCACCGGCGTTACAAGAGATACGCAGGCGCATATCTTCGAGCATTCCCTTGAAGTTCAACTCCCTTTCATGACATATTTTTCAGAAGAAGTACAGATTGTTCCTATCGTGATACGTTCAGTTTCATTCAATGAATGCATAACCCTGGCAGAAACTATTGCGAATGCCGTAAAAAGTGTTGATTATCCGGTAACCATTCTTGCAAGTTCAGATATGAGTCATTATCTTCCAGATAAAACAGCAAGACTGAAAGACAAAAAGGCCATTGCTTCAATACTCGACATCGATCCTGCAGGACTCTATGATTCTGTAATTCATGAGAAAATATCCATGTGTGGCTGCCTTCCGGCCGTAATCATGCTTTCAGCCTCCAGGTTGCTTGGCGCCGGAACAGCCCGTCTTGTTAAATATATGACATCCGGTGAGATAAGCGGGGATTATGATAGTGTCGTCGGATATGCGGGAATTATACTAACA
>PGYF01000047.1:0-8317 GCA_002839535.1 Nitrospira bacterium HGW-Nitrospira-1 | reverse complement strand
AAAATTATGTCAAAAGAGATCGAAGTGCTGATGGCGGAGAACAGGACATTTCCGCCGTCAAAGGAGTTCAGCGAAAGGGCTCATATAAAGAGCATGGCTGAATATGAAAAGATCTATAAGAGGTCTATAGATGACCCCGATGGGTTCTGGGCGGAGATGGCCTGGGAAAATCTTTCATGGTATAAAAAGTGGGATAAGGTTCTTGAATGGAGCTTTGAAAAACCTGAGATAAAGTGGTTTCAGGGCGGGAAATTAAACGCCTCCTATAACTGTCTGGACAGATTCATCAACACGCCGACCCGCAACAAGGCAGCAATAATATGGGAAGCTGATGACGGAAGCTATAAAACATACACATATCAGCAGCTTTATTACGAGGTAAACAGGTTTGCAAATGTCTTGAAAAAGCATGGTGTGACTAAGGGAGACAGGGTTATCATCTATCTTCCGATGATTCCGGAACTTGCGATTTCCATGCTTGCGTGCGCGAGGATTGGCGCGATACACTGCATTGTCTTTGGCGGTTTCAGCGCGCAAGCCCTTAAGGACAGGATTCAGGACTGTAAGGCAAAAATTATTATTACATCGGACAAGGGCGCAAGGGGCGGAAGATTCGTTCCTCTGAAGGCAAACGCCGACGAGGCCTTACATGAATGCCCTACTGTTGAAAAGATGATAGTGGTAAGAAGGACAGACGGCAATGTTGATATGGAGCCCGCAAGAGACCTCTGGTGGTATGATGAAATTAATGCCGCTGATATTGCGAATTATTGCGAACCTGAGAAAATGGACTCCGAAGACCCGCTCTTTATACTTTACACATCAGGCTCCACAGGAAAGCCCAAAGGCGTTCTTCATACAACAGCAGGATACATGCTTTTCACAAACCTCACATTCAGGTGGATATTTGATTATCATGACGAAGATATTCACTTCTGCACGGCAGACATCGGATGGGTCACAGGACACAGCTATATTGTCTATGGGCCGTTGAGCAACGGCGCTACAAGCCTTATGTTTGAGGGGATTCCGACATATCCGAATCCCGGCAGGTTCTGGGATATAGTTGACAAACATAAGGTCAATATCTTCTATACTGCTCCGACTGCGATAAGGGCATTGATGAAAGAAGGCGAAAGCTGGGTGAAAAATCATGACCTTTCATCTTTGAGGGTGCTTGGGACTGTTGGAGAGCCGATAAATCCTGAGGCCTGGATGTGGTATTACGTTAATATTGGTCATGAAAAGCTCCCGATTGTTGATACATGGTGGCAGACAGAGACCGGAGGCATTCTTATAACGCCCCTGCCCGGCGCAATGACGTTAAAACCCGGCTCTGCAAACAGGCCGTTTCCCGGTGTTGTTCCAAAAGTCTTAAAAGAGGACGGCTCACCGGCAGGAGTGAATGAGGGCGGTTACCTTGTAATTGAAAAGCCATGGCCTGGAATGATAAGGGGCACTTACGGAGACTCTGAAAACAAAAGGATTAAAGAGGTATACTTCTCACGGTTTAAAGGCAGATATTTAACCGGAGACGGGGCTCGGGTTGATGAGGCCGGCGATTACTGGCTGATGGGCAGAATAGATGATGTTATAAATATCTCCGGCCATAGGCTTGGAACTGCAGAGGTTGAGTCGGCGCTTGTCAGCCACGAGGCGGTTGCAGAGGCTGCGGTTGTTGGGTTCCCGCATGAGATAAAGGGAGAGGGGATATATGTCTATGTTACATTAAAGGATGGCAGAGAGCCATCTGACGAGCTTAAGAAGATACTCGTCGGCCACATAAGGACAGTCATCGGGCCGATCGCGACCCCTGATAAATTACAATTTGCCCCGGGCCTGCCCAAGACAAGAAGCGGCAAGATAATGAGAAGAATTCTTAGAAAAATAGCGCATGGCCAGATAGAAGACCTTGGCGATACTTCAACCCTTGCAGATCCCTCTGTTGTTGACAACCTTGTAAAAGGAAGGCTTTAGATAAGCCTTCAGTAAAGCGGGGAAGAATCATAACCCCTCCTCACCTCCCCTTATCTTAAGGTGAGGAATAAGAACCCCCCTCTTAAGTTAAGAGGGGGTTGGGGGAGTTATGTTCCCCAGTCCACTGAATGGTTACGGCTTTAGCAGAAAATATTCTAATCATTGATACCGCAGCATTTTTTATATTTTTTCCCGCTGCCGCACGGGCAGGGGTCATTACGACCTGTTTTTTTCCCCTTTGTTATTGGTTGTGTTGATACGGTATCTCCCCTGCTGTAATTCAAATTTGTTTTTCTTGTTCGCGTTATTTCGACTTCCTGACTCTTCTGTACCTGAATTTTGAAAAGACGTGTGATTATTTCAAGAGAAATTCTGTCCGACATTTCAGAGAACATATCAAAAGCTTCTTTTTTATATTCGACCAGAGGATCTCTTTGCCCGTAACCTCTTAGCCCGATTCCTTCTTTTAAATGATCCATCGCAAGAAGATGATCTTTCCACTGCGAGTCAACAACCTGGAGCGCTATCATCCTCTCCAGATACCGCATCATCTCGCTGCCTGCTTCATTTTCCTTTGCCTCATAAACTTTTTTGACTTCCGAGAAGACCGTATCTTTAAATACCGGAAAATTATCCGGAACCTCATCTATTGAAACCGAAAAGGCGCCATAGAGAGAATCTTTTAATGCCTTCATATCCCATTCTCCGCTGTTTTGGCCCTCGGGACAATGAACATAAACAATCTCCTCGACAATATCATCTATCATGAGCAGGATTTTCTCTTTAATGTTCCGGCTTTGCAGTATCTCTTTTCTGTAGGCATAGATCTCTTTTCTCTGTTTGTTCATCACATCGTCATACTCCAGAAGATGTTTTCTAATATCAAAGTTCTGCGCCTCAACCTTTTTCTGGGCATTCTCAATGGCCCTTGAGACCATTCTGTTTTCTATAGGGATGTCATCATCCATGCCAAGTTTTCCCATCAAACCGGAAATACGATCAGATCCGAAGATCCTCATCAAATCATCCTCCAGCGAAAGGTAAAATCGTGAAGACCCAGGGTCTCCCTGCCTGCCGCTGCGTCCCCTTAACTGGTTGTCTATTCTTCTGGATTCATGTCTTTCAGTGCCTATTATATGAAGCCCTCCGAAGGACACTGTTTTTTCTTTATCAACTTCACATTGCTTTTCAGTTTCTTTAAGCGTAACGGCAAAATCTTCATCTGTATATTCTGTTTTGTCCTTCAATATATCCCTTGCAATGCCCAATGGATTTCCGCCCAGTATAATGTCAGTTCCTCTGCCTGCCATATTCGTCGCTATGGTAACTGCATTGATTCTCCCTGCCTGAGCAATTATTTCAGCTTCCTTTTCATGATATTTTGCGTTCAAAACAGCATGCTTGATGCCTCTTTTCTTCAACATGCTGCTGAGAAGCTCGGATTTCTCAATAGAAATTGTCCCCACAAGGACAGGCCTTCCCTGGGTATTGTTTTCCTCGATGTCATGTATAACTGCATTGAACTTGCCTTTTTCAGACTTATAAATCATGTCAGGGAAGTCATCCCGTATCATTGGTTGATTGGTAGGGATAACCAGGACGTCAAGATTATATATTTTGGCAAATTCCTCTGCCTCTGTTGCTGCAGTGCCGGTCATGCCGGCCAGCTTATTGTACATTCTGAAATAGTTCTGAAAAGTTATCGTAGCGAGCGTCTGATTTTCACTGGCTATTTTAACGCCCTCTTTTGCCTCAACGGCCTGATGGAGACCGTCTGACCAGCGTCTTCCCGGCATAAGCCTTCCGGTAAATTCATCTACAATAAGCACTTCTCCGTCTTTAACAACATAATCTACATCGCGCTTAAACAGTGTATAAGCCTTAAGCCCCTGGAGTATATGATGCACAAGTTCAATATTTGCCGGATCATAAAGGTTCCCTGCGCCAAGCAGCTTTTCCGCCTTGATATTCCCTTCTTCAGTTAAAATAACAGCGCGGGCTTTTTCATCGATTGTATAATCAATCTCCTTTTGAAGCCTGGGGATAATCTTGTTGATTTTATAATATTTATCAGTTGACTCTTCCGAAGGGCCTGATATGATCAATGGCGTACGGGCCTCGTCTACAAGTATGCTGTCTACTTCGTCAACAATAGCATAGTTCAATTCCCGCTGAACAAATTGTGAAATTTCATACTTCATATTGTCCCTGAGGTAATCAAAACCAAATTCATTGTTGGTTCCATAGGTGATATCGGAATTATAGGACGCCTGTCGCTGTTCATCAGTAAGACCATGGACGATAACACCCACACTAAGGCCAAGAAAATTGTAGAGTTTTCCCATCCACTGCGAGTCACGTTTGGCGAGATAGTCGTTTACCGTAACTACATGCATGCCGCGCCCTTCCAGGGCGTTTAAATAGACGGAGAGGGTAGCAACCAGGGTCTTGCCTTCACCTGTCTTCATCTCGGCTATAACCCCGTTATGCAGAATAATCCCTCCGAGAAGCTGCACATCAAAATGTCTCATTTTCAGTGTGCGCTTCGAAGCCTCTCTTACAACAGCAAAGGCCTCCACCAGAATATCATCCAGGGTTTCGCCGGATGCAAGGCGAGCCTTGAATTCCGAAGTTTTGTTCTTTAATTGTTCATCGGAAAGAACAGAGATAGCGGGTTCTAAAGAATTTATCTGTTCGACAACAGGCATAAGCCGGTTGATTTCTCTCTCATTTTTCGTACCTATGATTTTTTTCAAAAAACCGAACATTGATAATATTAAATTATGTACGATTATTATTGCAAGAAATCACCAACTTAACTTATTGTTTTTAATTAAGAAATTGATGAAAATGTAAATTTAATGCTACATTAAAAAATGCCAAAAAACGTTTATATTTATACCTTCGGATGTCAGATGAATATACATGATTCAGAGAAGATGATCGGCTTACTCTCAGAAAACGGTTATGCATTAACTGAAAATCCTGAAAACGCAGACCTGATTATATTCAATACCTGCGCAATCAGGGAAAAGGCGGAACAAAAATTTTATAGCCAATTGGGCAGAGCAAAAATTCTAAAGAAAAAGAATAAAGACCTTAAGATTGTAGCAGCCGGATGTGTGGCCCAGGCTGCCAAGGAAAAAATATTTCAAAAGGCTCCTTTTGTAGATTATATTTTAGGCCCTCAAAATATCCACATGATTAATGATTTACTTTCGAGAAAACAGGGCATTGCAACCGGAGAAAACCATAACATTGCACTGAATGAATTTACCGCAGGAAGGCAAAGCAATATCAAGGCGTGGGTTTCAATTATGTATGGCTGTAATAATTTTTGCAGTTATTGTATTGTCCCTTATACACGGGGAAGAGAAGTCTCAAGGCCTTCGAGCAGTATTAAAGCTGAGATAAAAGAACTTGCCCGTCAGGGATACCAGGAAGTTACTCTCCTGGGGCAGAATGTGAATTCTTATCAAAGCGATATCGGTTTTGTTGATTTATTGAAACAAATTGATGATGTTTATCCAGGAAGAGTCCGTTTTGTTACATCCCATCCAAGAGATTTCTCTGTTGATTTAATAAATGCAATATCAGAACTGGAGAGCCTGTGCGAACATATTCATCTGCCGCTTCAGTCAGGTTCCGACTCTGTTTTGAAGGCAATGAACAGGGGATATGCATACGAAGAATATAGAAAAAAGATTGCGCTTCTAAGGGACAAAATACCCAATATAGCCATTACAACCGACATCATTTCCGGTTTTCCCGGCGAGACGGATGAAGATTATCTTGATACGGTAACAGCTTTAAAGGAAATAGAATTTGACGGGATTTTTGCCTTTAAGTATTCAAAGAGAAGTGGGACAAAAGCCTGTGAAATGCCGGGACAAATTCCGGACCAAATAAAATCTGAACGACTCGCCTGCATTCTGTCACTTCAGGAAGATATCACCTTCAAAAAAAATAAAGCGCTTGAAGGCTCTATTCAGGAGGTGCTTATTGAGGGACCTTCAGCAACTGACCCGCATATGCTTTCAGGAAGGACAAGAACAAACAAGATTGTGACAAGTCCGAATTCTTCTGAAAAAATCGGCTCAGTTGTATCTATCAGAATACAAAAGGCACGTCGTCATTCATTGCATGGAGTAAATGTCTCCACAGAAACTGTTTTAGCCGCAGAACAATGAAAGTTGCTGTTTTGACATTAGGGTGCAGGGTAAATCAATCGGAAAGTTCTATAATTCAAGGAACACTTGAGGAAAATGGCATAACTATCGTTGCTTTAAAGGAAAATCCCGATATTTGTGTTGTAAATACCTGTGCGGTAACAACCAAAAGCGCTTCTAATTCCCGGCAGTTAATCAGGAGGGCAGTGAAGGGTGGCGCAAGAGTAATTGTTACCGGATGCTATTGCCAATTGAAAAAAGATGAGGTCAGAAGTATACCAGGCGCAATAGAACTGGTTGACAATACAAGAAAGTTTGAGATAGTAAAAATCATAACAGGGAAAGAAAATGCCCTTGTTTTTTCTCGTTTCAGTCGTTCAAGGCCTCATTTGAAGGTTCAGGATGGCTGCAACTTCAGATGCTCCTATTGCATAGTGCCGCTTGCCAGGGGCAGCTCTAAAAGCGTTCCCTTAGATGAAATCATTAAGAGGGCGCAGATTATCGAGACCGCCGGATACAATGAAGTGGTTGTAACCGGAGTTCATCTTGGAAGCTACGGACAGGATCTTGCGGACAAGTCAAATTTAAGGCATCTTATCAAGTCTATCCTGAAATTTTCTCATCTGAAGAGAATACGATTAAGCTCGCTTGAAATCAATGAAGTAGACGATGAGTTGATAGAGCTTCTGCAGGATATCAGGCTTTGCAGCCACATACATCTTCCTCTTCAGAGCGGCAGCGATAAGGTTCTTCGATTAATGAAACGGAATTACACACTATCGGAATTCTCCTCAAAGATTCATAAAATATTTTCAAGAGTTGATAATATTTCCATTGGTTCAGATATTATTGTCGGATTCCCAGGGGAAGAAGACGAAGAATTTATGGACACATATAACTTTCTTAAGTCTTTTCCATTTTCATATCTTCACATCTTTCCTTTTTCTGTAAGGCCTGATACTGAAGCAGGCAAGATGAAGGATAGGGTGCACAGCCATGTAATTAAAAACAGGCTCGATATATTAATGGAACTGAACAGAGATAAAAAACTCACATACCTTCAAAAGCAGCTGCATAGGGTTTTAGACGTGATTATAGAAGAAAAAACCAGTGATGGTTATGCTATAGGAACATCAGGGAATTACATTAAAGTATCAATGCCTTTCAATAATGCGAGGAAGGGAAGTATTGTATTTGCAAAGATTTCAAGGGCTTCGGAAAATCTTCTCGAAGGATTTATTATTCCTTAAACGTAACCTTCTGATCTAACGAATAATTTCATCTGCTTAATACATAGACAGGGCTGTTAAGTCCAATACTATCCTAAGAGAAAGCTCTGCTTACACACGGATACCAACAACATACCAACATTTGTTGTTTGTATATTAAGTCCGATAAGATATATTATGTTAAATAGAAAGACATTCAAATTCTCTTTTCAATGAAACAGCAGCATCTCTTTTTGTCCTGATTCTCCCGCAAAATTCAGCTTTTTTAATGTATTCTTTCGCCTTCCCTATGATTACACCCCTGGAAACACCTAAAATATCCATTATTTCTTGAGCTGACAAAAGAGCTTTTCTCTCAATATTCATAAATTTTTTTAACTCCGGCATATTTTTCTGCATGTTGTTAATAATCAAAAAATCACGTGAGGCGTCACCTGCTGTTTTAAATGCATTGTAAAGCGCTTCCCTTTGTTTTTCTCTTATGTTTTTTATTGTATTGTTCGCCTTATCAACCGCTATTATTCTTTTTTTGATTCTTGAGCTTAAATTCAATAAATTTACTGAGGCTCCCTTCAATAAAACTTCCAATCTTAAAAGACCTCTATACGATAGGCCTTGTGAAAAAATATCGTTAAGTTTAAGTAAATTCTTTAAAGGTTTTTCATTAATTGTCTTATTAAGCTCACTAATCGCTTTAAGTTTTAGTAGCAACTCTTTGTTTGATAAGCATATTATTTGTGTTAATATCATATGTTCAATCATCATTTTCAGTGCTATAAACGGGTCAAAAAGGTTCAATATTTTAAAAAATTCTAAAGTAATTCTTTCAGTTTTTACTCCCTTGGACCTATCCCCAATCATTGTGCCACTATGAATTAGAAAATGCCGGCATATTTTCCTGTTCCAGTCTGAACTCATTGGGCGTCAGATTTCCCAGTGACC
>PGYF01000163.1 GCA_002839535.1 Nitrospira bacterium HGW-Nitrospira-1 | reverse complement strand
CCTCCGGTTCTTTGCCCGACCTTCCTCTGTTTTGTTAGAAGCAACCGGGGCTAATGGACCCACTCCAACGGGATGGAGTCGTTTTGAATCTATACCGTGTTTGGAAATAAGCGCCTTAACTACTGCCTCAGCACGAAGTTTTGAAAGTTCCATATTGGAGTTCAAGGTGCCAACATTATCCGTGTGACCTACTACATACAATTGAAGTTTTGGGCTCTGTTGGAGAAGCTTGGCAATCTCTTTTAGGGCCGGTTCAGATTCAGGCTTTACATCTGCTTTACCAGTGTCAAAGTAGATGCCGTAGACAGCCACATGACCAGTTCTGGCTATGTCCTCTGCCAATACCTCTGCATTCACTGTCACCAATCCTGTCTCCATCGGCTTGACTTCAATCACATCAAGCTGAACCATCGCATTCGAATACCAACCCAGAGCTACATAAAGAGCTACATAAACATCTCCTTCCTGCCGAGTTGATTTTGCAACTATATACCGTCCTTCACCACCTAAATAGGCACCCAAGTCCTTGGTAGAGCGAGAAGAAATAGCGGCAGCGAATGCATCTTGCCATCCTTCTCCTAATTCCTTACTTGTGGCACTAAATAATGTTTCAAAACCGGCTTTCTTCAGTGCTAATTCGTAATTACGATATATCTCAAGTGTTGACCTGTCTTCTGGAGCGCGATATGTAATCTGTGTTACCTTACCCTCTAACTTTTGACTCTTTGTCAATTTCTCCTTTTCAAATTTGCCCAGAGGAAGGACATATTCGTCAAACTTTTTCACATCGTAATAGCTGATGGAAGAACCAGGATACCGTGAAATCAATGGATGGTCTTTACTCCCTTCCCTATCCTCTTCTTGGGCAAAGGTGACGCTGGTTGCCAGCAGAAACGCCACCAACAACCAAAGCATTCTTTTGTTTTTGCTTCTCATGGTAATTACCTCCTTTTCTTATTTTTGTTGGGCATTTCGCCCGACTCATTATATCCGAACTAAACCCGGAGTATACATTTCTCTGTCTAATGCGGAGTTGAGCCGTAGGTAACGAGCCGTCGGAACTTTAGTTCCATAAGGGGAGGAACCTATCGGTCTCGAATG
>PGYF01000046.1 GCA_002839535.1 Nitrospira bacterium HGW-Nitrospira-1 | reverse complement strand
AAATCCCGTGTAAACGTTCCATTTGAATCATCTTAAGAATAGCCTTTTTCTAATATTTTTACCCACTCACATCCACGAAGACCCAGAATTTTTATTCCTGATCGGCTATTCACTATTCACCGTTCACTGTTTACTGCTTTTATCCTTGCCACTCATATTGCTTATACTTTTTCGACTTTTCGAGCACCTCTTCAAACCCGCTCCATTCCTTTGCAAGCCCTTTGAGGGGGTAGTCCTTTCGTAACGGATGTCCTTCCCAATCCTCAGGCATGAGTATTCTCCTGAGATCAGGATGGCCGTTGAACCTGATGCCGTAGAGGTCAAAGGCCTCCCGTTCATGCCAGTTCGCGCCTGCCCATATGGAAGTAACGGAATCAATTGCGGGATCTTCCTCAGACACCTCGGTCTTTAAACGTATTGCGTGACGGTGTTTTATTGAATAGAGCTGATAGACAACCTCGAACCGCTTCTCTTTTTTGCCGAGGTAGTCCACACCGCAGACGTCTATGAGGTAATCGAAATAAAAGTCAGGGTCGTCGTGGAGATATTGCGCTATGTCCCTGATCCTGTTTTTCCTGAGGGTAACAGATACCTGTCTTCTGAACTCCTTTATCTCAAGGACCTCATCAGGAAATCTTTCCTTTATCTTTTCTGCAATAGCTAAAGGTTCCATATCTTCTCTTTCAAGGGGGTTGGGGTTAGGGATTTGCAAAAAATTCTTAAATCGTCGAGTTCCAATCCCCAACCACTAATCCCTAATCCCTGCCTTTTCATCTCCAGCGGCTCCATCTGAACTGCTCCCTTTGTATTTTTTCCTGCAGCTTTATGATCCCATCAAGAAGCGCCTCAGGCCTTGGAGGGCAGCCAGGTATATAGACGTCCACAGGCAAAAATGTGTCGCACCCCTGCACAACGCTGTATGAATTAAAGACGCCGCCGCTGCATGCGCAGCTTCCCATGGAAAGCACATAACGCGGCTCAGGCATCTGGTCATAGACCCTTCTTACAATCTCGGACATCTTTTTTGTCACTGTCCCGGCAACAATCATAAAATCCGCCTGCCTCGGAGACCCCCTGAAGATGATGCCCATCCTGTCCAGGTCATAGTGTGACGATCCCGTTGTCATCATCTCAATGGCGCAGCAGGCAAGCCCGAAGGTTACCGGCCAGAGGGATGATCTTCTTCCCCAGTTTACCAGCTTGTCCATCGAGGTGATGATGATATTTGGAGCCAGTATTTTCGTGCCTTCTTCAACCTCAACAAGCGACAGGGAAGGAGTGGTTATCAGTCCCATACAAATGCCTCCTTTTTCCAGGCGTAGATATATCCCACCAAAAGTATAACGATAAAAATGACCATTTCTATAAATGCATACAGCCCGATCTTGTCAAACACGATTGCCCACGGATAGAGAAAGATGGCTTCAACGTCGAAGACAACAAAGAGCATCGCGACGATATAGAACTTCACCGAGAAGCGGTAGCGCGGCTCTCCCACAGGCAGGTTGCCTGATTCGTACGGCATGAGTTTTTCTGCATAAGGCCGTTTCATCCTGAGGAGTCCGCCGATTAATAAGGCCCCTATTCCAAAGGCCGTGGCAACCATAAGAAATATTAAAATCGGCAGGTATTCTGAAGGCATAAAAGTTCCGGGCATAATGGTATAATCTTACAACAAATGCAAACCAATATGTCAAGATAAAAAGTTAACCACAATCCACCATCAAAATAAGTGGACTGCCCGTCCCGGGTGATTTTGAAGCGGTCAGAGGGCTCTTTTTGTGGAAATTCTCTTTGCAGTGACGGAACCGACCGTCAGAACTCACAAAGTGTTACCAAAAATGGCGCAATAAGACGCACCCCTCCCTGTTGGTGTTGGATTTTTCTTTGCAGAACTATTCTAACATCTTGCAATTACAGAGCCAACGAGTTTTTTTATTTTTTTGATGGTGAATCAGGGCCTTGATGATGTATTGACTTTTTGTGTAAATATAGGTTTAAATAATAAGTTGGAGGTGATATATAATGTATGCGATAATAAAAGAAGGCGGACATCAGCATAAGGTTTCTCCTGGTGATACAATTAAAGTGCAAAAGATTGAAAATGATAACGGAAAAGAAATAAGTCTGGATAAAGTCCTCTTTGTTTCAAAAGATGAAAATATCTCAGTAGGCAAACCATTTGTTGAGCATGCTCAAGTTAAAGCGGAAATTCAGGGCAATGAAAAAGGAGCAAAAGACCTCATCTTCAAGAAAAAACCGAGGAAAGGGTACAAAAAACTTACAGGTCATAGACAGAATTACACGGTTTTGAAGATAACAGATATAGTTTTCGGAGGATAAAATGGCACATAAAAAAGGCGTTGGAAGTTCTCGAAACGGTCGTGACAGCCAATCGCAACGACTTGGTATAAAGAGATTTGGCGGACAGCTTGTGAAGGCCGGCAATATACTCGTACGTCAGAGAGGAACAAAATTTCATCCTGGTAATAATGTAAAAAAAGGATCTGATGACACACTTTTTGCAACAATCGACGGTATTGTGAATTTTGAAAGAAAAGACAGAAACAGGTTGAAGATAAGCGTATATCAGCCAATCCAGGAATAAAATAAGAATACATAGGGAATAAAAAAGGCAGATTAACCTCTGCCTTTTTTATTTATAAAAAATGCAATTTATTGATTACGCAAAAATATTTGCAGCAAGCGGAAACGGGGGTAAAGGCTGTGTAAGTTTCCGCAGGGAAAAGTATGTTCCAAGAGGCGGCCCCGATGGCGGAGACGGGGGGAAGGGCGGGGATATAATCATCAAGGCGTCAATCCAGATTAATACACTCCTTGATTTTAAATACAAAAGAGAATACCATGCAAAAAATGGCCAGAATGGGATGGGGAAAAAAATGCATGGGGAAAACTCAGATGATCTGGTTATACCTGTCCCTGCAGGAACAGTAATAAAGAATGCCGATTCAGATGAGGTAATTGCTGATCTCATCGAAGACGGAGCTTATTTTATTGCAGCAAAAGGGGGCAGGGGAGGGCTTGGAAATGCTCATTTTGCTACACCAACCAGGCAGGTTCCGATGTATGCGCAACCCGGAGAAAAGGGCGAAGAGAAGTGGCTGATTCTTGAATTGAAATTACTTGCAGATGTCGGGCTTATAGGATTCCCTAATGCCGGTAAATCAACATTAATATCGGTTATTTCATCTGCCAGGCCGAAAATCGCTGATTATCCTTTTACCACGCTCATTCCCAACCTCGGCGTTGTAAAACTAAAAGAGCATAGGAGTTGTGTTGTAGCTGATATTCCCGGATTGATAGAGGGAGCCCATAGAGGAGCTGGTTTGGGAGCAAGGTTTTTAAGGCATATAGAACGCACGCGGATATTTCTTCATCTGGTTGACGTGTCTGATATGGCCGATGAGGATCCGGTTGCCCAGTATCTCAAAATAAGAAAAGAGTTGGGAATATACAGCCATGATCTTCTGTTAAAACCGGAAACAGTCGTGGCCACAAAAATAGACAGCATTACAGATAAAACAAGGCTTGACATGCTGGAAAAATATTGCAAAACCAACGCTATTGATTTTATAAAAATATCGTCCGTGACCGGCAAGGGAATAAGGACGCTTTTAAATTATCTAAGTAAGGCGCTGGAAAGAAAATAATGAGAAAGAGATTCGTCATTAAAATCGGCAGTAATATTTTGTCGCATGAACTCATGGGATTAGATACGGACATTATCCGGAGTCTTGCAAAAAATATCTCGAAAATCTCATCCATGGGATACGAAGTTGTCATCGTATCATCAGGGGCAGTTGCAGCAGGCATGAAAAAACTTGGCCTGAAATCCAAGCCTGGAGATATTATATTAAAACAGGCTGCAGCGGCTATTGGACAAAGCACCCTCATGTGGGCATACGAAAAAGCCTTTGCGGAATACGAACATAAAATAGCGCAGATTTTATTAACAGGGGAAGATTTTTCCGACAGAAAAAAATACATCAATTCGAAGAATACCATAATAACTTTATTGTCTTACGGCATTATCCCTGTGATTAATGAAAATGATACTGTTACGACAGAAGAAATTAAATTCGGCGATAACGACAATCTTGCAGCCCTTGTCGCGATCCTGATTGAAGCTGAAAGACTGGTGATCCTTTCTGATGTTGACGGTCTTTATGAGGAGAATCCCAAGGTCAACTCCAAGACCAGGCTGATACCATATGTCGAGGAAATAACTTCTGATATTGAAAATATTGCAGGTGGAACAGGCAGCGCTGTTGGTACAGGCGGAATGTATTCAAAAATCCTGGCAGCAAAGAAAGCCGTTTCTCATGGAATAGCTGTAAGTATCACCAATGGCAGAAAACCTGAGCTGCTCATATCAATACTTGAAGGCAAGGAAAGAGGCACTTTTTTCAAGCCATGCAAAGAAAAAATCTCTCATAGAAAGGGCTGGCTCGCTTACAGCAGTCGTCCTAAAGGAGCTATTACCATAGACGCCGGAGCAGTAAAGGCGATAACCGGGATGGGGAAGAGCCTTTTACCTACAGGTATTATAAACATTGAAGGAAATTTTGAGGTCGGTGATTCTGTAAATTGTCTGAATGCTGATGGAAAGCGTGTAGCAAAGGGACTTATCAACTATTCATCATCGGATATGAAAAAGATTATGCGAAAAAAAACGTCTGAGATAGAAAAAATTCTGGGTTATAAGTACTCTGATGAGGCTATCCACAGAGACAATATGGTTATTCTTTAACCGGCTTTTCCGCCCTGGGTTTTTTCAAAAGGTTTCTCACTTTCATGAACATAGCCAGGGAGGTCTGGTCTTTATAATCGTTATACGTATAAGGCATGGCAATGAATTGATGGTTTTTATAGAGTAATGCAAGCTCTGCATATATGCCCTTGCCGACATAGATTCGATGGGAATAATTTTTTGTTGATGCAAGCACTACTTTTGCAAGCGTAATGTAACCTGGATCAAGATTTATCTGTCTTTTGCCGGCACGAGAATAAACAGCCTCCACATCATTTGTTAATAGTTTTATATCTGCAAGCATAGAGTGGTCAATAATTTCATTAAAGAAAATAAAATTTCTATATAACGGAGTTCCCAGTTCCTTGTCGTAATGATTTGAATAGTTCCAGGGCTGGATATCGCTTTGGAATAAAATATTCCCAAAATTATCTTTTAAGACAGGCAAAACATCATCGAAAATCTTTTTATCGGCGAAAAGTGTGCCGACAAAAAGCGCCGCTTCTTCAGAGAGATGCGGAACTCCCATTATTCATTCAGCAGTGAATTTAAAAAGTTCTTGACTTCCGGAGTGTTCCATTCAGCCGGCCCGAGAACACGTTGTCTTAATATCCCCTTTTTATCGATAACGTATGTTTCAGGGATGCCTGTTACCCCAAAATTCCTGGCAGTAATGCCGTTGCTGTCTGAATAGACAGGGAAGGTATATCTGTTCTGTTTCATGTAAGCAGTTCCATTCCGGTAAGGATCCTTATAAAGAATTGTGACCATTTGAAATTTCTCGTTGCCGGCCATATCTTTAAAAAGAGATTCTATCGAAGGCATTTCCTCTTTGCAAGGTGAACACCAGGTCGCCCAAAAATTGACGAATACAATTTTGTTCTTCAAGTCTTCTGATGTAAGTTTACGTCCGGAGATTTCGTCCTTGAGGTCAAGATTGGGGGCATAAAGACCAACAGCTATATCGTGTTTTGGTTTGCTATTCAAAAAAGTGAAAAGCAAAAAAGAAGCAGCCGCGATTAAGATTAGCAGTAAAATCAGTTTTTTAATATTCATGATAGATTCCGATCCTTTTTGATACTTCAGTTTATTCCGGAAAGGACTGCAGCCTCTTCGGAAGTTACGAAAACAGGAGCGCCCGCTTCCATAATAAGTTTAATTTTATAGACGCCTTTAAAGTTTCCCTTCAGAATCTCTTCGGAAAGAGGATCTTCTATAACCTTCTGAATGGCTCTTCGCATAGGTCTGGCGCCATAAGCAGGCTTATAAAACTTATCCAGTATCCATTCTTTTACTTCCTGAGTCACCTCAATATACATCTCTTGTTCGAGAAGCTGTCTGTTTGTTTCATAAATAAGGAGGTCAATTATAGACAATAAATGTGTTTTTTCGAGTGGATGAAAAACGACTATTTCATCAATACGGTTCAGGAATTCAGGGTTAAAAGTTTTTCTCAATTCGTTAAGCGCCTGATCTTTCATATTATCATAAACTTCGCCTATCTCATTCTTCTGGAAGCCGAGCGGTGTTGCTTTTTCGATTATTCTTGCGCCTACATTCGAAGTCATGATAATTACGGCATTTCTGAAATCGACTTTTCTGCCGTAATTGTCAGTAAGAACGCCTTCGTCAAGAACCTGCAAAAGTATGTTAAATATGTCCGGATGCGCCTTTTCTATTTCATCAAAGAGTATTACGGAATACGGTTTTTTCCTTACTTTTTCCGTAAGTATTCCGCCTTCTTCGTAACCCACATAACCTGGAGGCGCCCCGGTTAATTTCGACACATTGAATTTTTCCATATATTCGGACATATCGATTTTTATAAGAGCGGTTTCATCTTTGAATAGAAACTCGGCAAGCGCCTTGGCAAGTTCTGTTTTTCCAACTCCTGTAGGACCAAGGAAAAAGAATGAGCCTATCGGTTTTTTAGCGCTTTTTAGTCCGGCCCTGGATCGTCTTATTGCCCTGGAAACTGCCTTGACGGCTTCTTCCTGCGCAACAATTCTTTGATAAAGTTCCTCTTCCATTCTGATTAGTTTTTCCGATTCTTTCTCTTCTATCCTGGCTATGGGAATGCCTGTCATTTTTGATACGGTATACGCGACGTCTTCTTCTCTCATAACAGGTATTTCATTGTTTAGACTTTCTTTCCATTGCCTTTGGAGCTGCTCAAACAATTTTCCGGTTTTTTCTTCCTCTGATCTTATAAAAGAGGCTTTTTCGAAATTATGCAGTTTAATGTATAGATTCTTTTCTTTAAAAAGTTTGTTTAATTTAAGTTCGAGTTCCTTCAATTCTGTCGGTGGGGTTAATTTTTTTAAGTTAATCCTTGATCCTGTTTCATCAATAACATCTATCGCTTTATCAGGGAGAAATCTATCAGGGATATATCTGTCAGAAAGCCTGGCAGAAGCAGTCAGCGCCTCATTGTTGATCTTTACTTTATGATGCGCTTCATAACAAGGTTTCAAGCCTGACAGAATTTCAATTGTGGTATTGACATCAGACGGCTGTACAGGGATAGGTTGAAATCTTCTTTCAAGAGATTTGTCTTTTCGGATGTATTTTCGGTATTCATCCGGTGTAGTGGCTCCAATACACTGTATTTCTCCTCGCGAAAGCGCGGGTTTAAGCATGCTTGAAGCGTCTATAGAACCCTCTGCAGCCCCTGCGCCTATAAGGGCATGAAGCTCATCTATGAACAGGATTATATTGTCTGTCTGTACGACCTCCTTCATGACTATTTTTAATCTTTCCTCAAATTGTCCCCGATATTTCGTGCCTGCAATTAAAGCCCCGAGATCTAAAGAGACAATTTTTTTACCAATGAGACTTTCGGGTATATCACCCGAAACTATTTTCCGGCAGAGACCTTCAACAATAGCGGTTTTTCCAACTCCGGGTTCGCCGATTATTAATGGGTTGTTCTTAATCCTTCTTCCCAAAACCTGCAATACTCTTTCTATTTCATCTTCCCGGCCTATTACAGGATCAAGACGGTTTTCTTTAGCCATTAAGGTAAGGTTGCGCCCAAACTCATCGAGGGCAGGTGTAGCGCTCCTTTTTTCACGGGCATGGACAAAGGATTTCAAAGAAAGATTAATAGTAAGCTGCCGGGCGCCAAGAAGGTTTACTCCAAGGTTACGCAAAATTTTTCCTGCTATCCCTTCGTCCTCACGTATTAATCCCAGAAGAAGGTGTTCACTGCCTATATAATTGTGACCCAACAGTCTCGCTTCTTCCACTGCCAATTCAAGAACTTTTTTTGCCCTTGGAGTGAAAGGAATATCTCCAAAGGTCAGTAAATTCATGCCGACCGGTAAATTTCTCTCAATTTCCATGCGAAGATCTTCGATGGTCAATCCCATTTTCTTTAATATTGCTATGGGAAATCCGTCTTCTTCTCTGAGTACGGCAAGCAAAAGATGTTCGGTGCCAAGGTAATCATTTTGACGTTTTTCCGCTTCCTCCTTGGCGAATATTATTGTTTTTCTGCCTCTTTCAGTGAATTTCTCAAACATCTTTAACTCCTTGTCAGGACTGGCGCCCCCTGATATATCATTCTGATTGTCTCCATATCAGTCTTCCAGACAATATCACCAGGGGCAAGCAAACAAACACTTCCTGGTTCATGTGTCATGTAGAGCCTGTTACTCTTGAAATAATAATGCTCCTCGTTTATAACCGTGGGATATGCGCGCATGGATGGAGGAATATCAGCAGGTTTGAACCACAATTTTATCTCTCGTTCAGCATCACTGTCCGTAGCTGAAGCATGGATCAGATTATCCATTCGCTCACCAATTATATTTCCGTTGCCATCTTTGAGCGGTACGATTGTACCCAGGGAACGAATGCATCCCGGCTGGGTCTCACGGGCAATATGGGGATTGGTTGGCCCGCATATGTCCCTCATTGTTTTTGTCGCATCAGGCCCCTGATATACAAAGGCTATCACTCTACGCTTTTGAGGTTCATCGGGATAATGAATACGCCCGGTAATGTAATCAATCAGTGAGGGATAAAAGATCTTCCCCTTGTGTTCGGAATAGTGCTCCTCTGCCAGCATTTTGCTTACATGGACTATCTTTGCGCCGGCAAAGCACATGCCGGTATGAAATTCTGAAAGCAGCGAAAGCACATATCCTGTTAAGGAATTTTTAAGCGCATCCGGTTTGATCAGCACAAGTGTCTGCCGGAGTATTTCTTTAAACATGTATTGAGTCCCCTTCCAGCTATGCTATCGTCCATAGCATATCATGATAAATTATTTTACAACGCTGCCTTTTTAACCAATGTTTGTACTGCCAAGGCCGATTTATTCAGCTGTTTCCTTTCCTCATCGCTCAGTTCAAGCTCAATTATTCTCTGCACCCCGCCGTGACCAAGAACAACGGGAACGCCGACAAAAAGGTCTGATATGCCGTACTCTCCGTTAAGATAAGTCGAGCAGGGCAAGGTGCGCTTTTCATCGAGGATTATTGATTTTACCATCTGAACTGAAGCAGCAGCAGGGGCGTAATATGCGCTGCCGGTTTTAAGCAGGCTTACTATTTCAGCTCCTCCATGCCTGGTTCTGCGCATAATCCCATCAATTTTATTTCTATCCAGCAATTCAGTTATAGGTATCCCCTTGACGGTTGTAAATCTCGGCAACGGGACCATCTGATCTCCATGTCCGCCTAAAACTATTGCTTCTATGTCCTCCGGAGATACACCCAGTTCTATGGAAATAAAAGTTCTTAACCGTGCGGAATCAAGTATACCACCCATGCCGATTACCTTCTTCGCCGAGAAGCCTGATATTTTCCATGCTGTTTGGGCCATAACGTCCATCGGATTAGTCACGACTATTATGATACTTTCCGGAGACAGCTTTGAGGTTTCAAATGTAACGTTTTTTATAACTTCTGCATTTGCATGCAAGAGATCATCTCTGCTCATTCCAGGTTTTCGGGGAAACCCGGCTGTAATAACTATGACATCTGAATGTGCGGTATCCGCATACATATTTGTGCCTGTAACTGACGCCGAGGAATTCCATAAAGGACAGGCCTCTGCAATATCAAGCGCTTTCCCTTGAGGCACTCCATCGGCAATATCAAAGAGAACAACATCTGCAAATCCTGCGTATGCGATCATCTGGGCTGTTGCAGCCCCGACATTTCCTGCGCCTATTATTGATACCTTTGCCTTCATAAGTCTGTTATTATAGACAAGAAGAAAAAGAATGGCAACAAAACGAAAAATTGCCTTTGAGTGAAAGGAAAATGAATTTGCAAAATCTGAATCTGCATAATCTTGACATGCAAATAATCTTTGATATATAAATTTAAATAAAAGGAGAACAGGATAGCTGAGATGAAAGAAATACGCATTGCTGTTGCAGGAATTGGAAATTGTGCCAGCGCCTTGATTCAGGGAATACATTATTACAAAAAAATCAGGGGAAATAATGCCCCTCCCGGGTTGATGCATTATAATCTTGGCGGTTATATCCCGGATAATATCAAGGTGGTAGCTGCCTTTGATATTGATAAACGAAAAGTAGGAAAGTCTGTAGGCGAAGCAATTTTATCCAGGCCGAACTGCACAAAAGTTTTTCACAGAATAAACGCGAAAATTCCCGTCAAAGTGCATATGGGCAATTTGCTGGACGGTGTTGCAGAGCATATGATGAATTACCCCCAAGAGAGGAGGTTTGTTCTTTCTGACCAAAAGCCGGCAAATGTTGTAAAGATATTGAAAGAAACAAAGGCCGATATTTTGTTGAATTACCTTCCTGTAGGCTCGGAAAAGGCGACCGCCTTTTATGCTGAGGCTTGTTTGAAAACCGGGGTTAGTTTTATCAATTGTGTCCCGGTATTTATTGCTTCCAATAAAACATGGGCAAAGCGTTTTGAAGAACAGGGAATACCTGTTATAGGTGATGACATAAAAAGTCAAATTGGAGCGACCATTATCCATAGATCGCTTGCCAGGCTTTTTGAAGACCGGGGGGTCAGGATTGACAAGACATATCAGTTGAATGTCGGAGGGAACACGGATTTTCTGAATATGCTGAATAGCACAAGACTTAAAATGAAAAAAATATCAAAGACTGAAGCAGTTCAATCACAGATTCAGGTGCCTCTTTCAGATGAAAACATCCATATAGGTCCTTCTGATTATATTCCATGGCTTAATGATAACAAAGTATGTTTTTTGAGAATGGAGGGAAGGGGGTTCGGAAGTGTCCCGCTTAACATCGAAGTAAGGTTGTCTGTAGAAGATTCCCCCAACAGCGCCGGTGTTGTCATTGATGCAATCAGGTGCTGCAAGATTGCCCGCGACAGGAGACTCAGGGGGCCGCTTATATCTCCTTCCGCGTATTTTATGAAACATCCTCCCAGGCAGTTCTCTGACGATGTTGCAAGGGATATGGTCGAAGATTTTATTCTCGGTAAAAGACTCAGATAAAACTTGATAGGGACAGATGCTCAGCGAAAAATACGGACATGCATTTGATAAACCTTTAGGGGAAATCGCCAGGAAAATACCGCTTAGTCCAAATTCCTTATCAATTATAGGCTTTATAATTACCTTATTTGCCTGCTGCATACTTTCTTTTGATCTCCTGACAGGCGGTCTTTTGATACTTGTCGGCGCACTATTCGATGTGTTGGATGGTGTTGTTGCGAGAATCAATAACAAGATCACACGGTTTGGGGCATTCCTTGATTCTGTTCTTGACAGATATTCCGACGCCTTTATTCTCCTTGCTATTGCATATAACCTGGGGAATGTTAAAAATACGACAGGGGTAATATTATGTCTGGGGACACTTTTGGGTTCATTCCTGATTAGTTATTCCAGAGCAAGGGCAGAAGGGATTGGAGAAGAATGCAAACACGGTATTATGGAGAGGCCGGAAAGGTTAATTCTCATATCTTTGGGAGCAATTTCCGGTTTCATGCTTCCAGTCTTATGGGTTCTTGTTGTATTGACGAACATTACTGTAATACAAAGAATTTATTATGTATGGAACGCTACAAACAATGAGATTAGATAATCCTAAATTCTGCTGGATTTTTCCTGCAAGAGCTCTCTCTATTGATCCGAGGAGTCCGCTGGATAAGTAGAAGTATGCTAAAATAGCATTTCGCAATATTTACGGCAATGGACATGAAAGTTACTGATAATGATATGTCGTTCATGAAAAGGGCCCTTGCCCTTGCAGAACGCGCCAGGGGAAAGACCAGCCCGAATCCCATGGTAGGGGCTGTGATAGTTAAAAACGGCAAAGTTATCGCCGAAGACTATCACAAAAAAGCAGGCGAACCTCATGCGGAAACCCTCGCGATATTAAATGCCGGAGACAAGGCAAAAGACGCGACCCTTTTTGTAACCCTCGAACCTTGCTGTCATAAAGACAAGAGGACGCCTCCCTGCACGGAAAAGATCATATCCTCAGGCATAAAAAAAGTGATTTCAGCAATGAAAGACCCCAACCCAAAGGTCTCGGGAAAAGGCATTGCAGAACTTGAAAAGGCAGGGATACAGACAATAACAGGAGTTTTGGAAGAAAAAGCCCGGAGGCTTAATGAATCATATGTAAAATACATAACAACAGGCGCTCCGTTTGTCATTCTTAAAGTTGCGATGACATTAGACGGAAAGATCGCCGCTCCTGATGGCGAGTCAAAGTGGATTACAGGTGAAAAGGCCAGAAAAATGGTGCACAGACTCAGGGGAAGCTCTGATGCAGTTATGACAGCAATCGGAACAATCAGGGCTGACAACCCCATGCTGACCTGCAGGGTTTCCGGTTATAAAAATCCTGTTCGTATAATTATAGACCCGCATCTTGAAACCAGTCCGGATTCGCATGTGGCATCGTGTCCTCCCGAGACAATCATCGTAACTATGGGTGCAAATGACAAAGAGTTTATGTGGAAAAAGTTTAAAGAAAAGGGGATTTCCTTTATTGCATATCAAAGCAAAGAGCTTGACCTTGCATGGTTGATGCGTGAACTCGGCAAACTTTCAATTACTTCTCTGCTTGTTGAGGGAGGTTCTTCTCTGAGTTCCTACTGCCTTGAAGCAGGGATAGTGGACAAGGTCATGTTTTTCATAGCGCCCAAAATCATAGGCAACAGAGATTCATACCCTGCCGTTGGGGGAAAGTCTTTCAGAAAACTTGAAGACGCATACCGACTCCGGGATGTTAAAACAAGGCGGATCGGTGAAGATATTCTGGTCGAAGGGTATATCAGTAAATAACCCTAAATGCGGTTGTAGAAAAAGCAGTAATCGAAAATACCACCGAAGCAGGATAGAATTTTTTTAGGTTGCCAGGCAGGAAAACTATATCTTCACATCAGCCTTCATCAAAAGCGCCTGATAGCCTTCCTGTCCCAATTGCTCTGCGATTGAAAGCGCGGCATTGTAATCTGCAAAGTTGCCGACTCTTACCCTGTAATAGGTTGCGCCTTTCACTTCACCCTCCTGAATATATACATTTGGGTATTTCAGCTTCAGGGCAGCCTTCAACTGTATTGCATTGATGTTTTCTGTAAACGCCCCGACCTGTACGGCAAAGGGGCCTGTCTTTTCCGAAGTCTGGAACTTAACAGGACGTATATATGAGCTGTCTCTGCCGTTGACTTCCAACAGCACCTTCCCTGTGCCAGGCCCGATAAGTTCGATCTCCTTTGCCATGGCATAAGACAGATCTATGTCCCTGCCTTCCACAAAAGGGCCCCGGTCATTAACAATACACTCAGCCGAGCGGTTATTGAGAACGTTCGTTACCTGCACCCGGGTTCCGAAGGGATATTCTTTATGGGCGCAAGTCTTCGCATACATGTTGAATATCTCTCCTGATGAGGTCGGCCTGCCGTGAAATTCAGAGCCATACCATGATGCCACCGCGTACATTTTGTCATAGGCGGGTTCTGAGATGCTCTTTGTTGGATGCTCTCTAATATGAACAGCCGAACAGGAAGCAAAAAAAGCAATGAGTAACAAGCAATAGGCAATCCTAAAAAAAGAATAGTATTTATTCTTTCTCATCACTCATCACCACTTACAGTATATACCTGCTCAGGTCCTGATCCAGCGCAATATCACTCAGCTTGTCTTTGACATAGGCCCTGTCTATATGCAGCCTCTCATTTTTTCTTTCCGGCGCCTCAAAGGATATCTCCTCAAGAAGCCGTTCAAGTATGGTATGGAGTCTGCGAGCGCCTATGTTCTCTGTCTTTTCGTTTACCTGCTCGGCAATCTCCGATATCTCGTCAATGGCGTCTTCAGAGAATTCAAGTTCCACGCCTTCAGTCTCAAGCAATGCAACATATTGCTTGATGAGGGCATTATTCGGCTCTGTAAGGATTCTCTTGAAATCTTCCTTCCCGAGAGGACCGAGTTCTACACGGATCGGAAACCTTCCCTGGAGTTCCGGGATAAGATCTGAAGGTTTTGCCATATGAAAGGCGCCGGCGGCAATAAAGAGTATATGTTCGGTTTTCACAGCGCCATGCTTTGTTGCCACGGTCGAGCCTTCCACAATAGGGAGAAGGTCTCGCTGCACGCCTTCCCGTGAAACATCAGGGCCATATCCGTGTCCTTTGACCGCAATTTTGTCTATCTCATCCAAAAAAACGATCCCTGCCTGCTCTAGCCTTTCTATCGCATCCCTGGCGATCTTGTCCATATCAATCAGCTTGTTGGCCTCTTCATCTTCAAGCATTTTCAGGGCCTCGGGTACCTTTGCCTTTTTCCGTTTCGCCTTTTCAGGCAGAAAATTGCCCAGCATGGACTTAAGGTTCATCTCAATATCTTCAAGACCGGCGCTTGAGATAACGCCAAAGGGCATGATTTTTTCCTTCACCTCTATATCAACATAACGGGAATCGAGTTTGCCGGCCTTCAGTTGTTCCCTCAGTCTTTCCCTTGTCTCTCTGCTCCGCTCCTTTTCCAGTTCGTCCACCTCTGTCCTTGATAAACGCGGCTGTGGCAAAAGGAGATCAAGGAGCCGCTCCTCAGCAAGATGCCTTGCCTTTTCCCGAATCTTTTCGAGATGCTCCTGTCTGACCATGCTGACCGATATCTCCGCAAGGTCCCGTATCATTGACTCAACGTCCCTTCCCACATATCCTACCTCGGTGAACTTTGAGGCCTCAATCTTCAGGAAAGGAGCGTTGGCAAGCCTGGACAGCCTGCGGGCTATTTCTGTCTTTCCTACACCTGTAGGGCCTATCATAATGATATTTTTGGGCAGCACCTCGTCTTTCAATTCAGGGGAAAGTCTCTGCCTCCTCCACCTGTTTCTCAAGGCAATAGCAACTGACTTCTTGGCGTTTTTCTGGCCTATGATATATTTATCGAGTTCTTCTACAATCTTTCTCGGCGTAAGCTCATCCATTCTATAACAGCTCCTCCATGCTTATATTTTCATTGGTATAAATGCAGATATTTGCGGCAATCTTCATTGATTTTTCCACTATCTCCCTGGCGCTGAGCTGCGTATTGTCAAGGAGGGCCTTGGCTGCAGCCTGCGCATAAGCGCCGCCTGAGCCGATGGCGGCAATACCCTCTTCAGGCTCTATGACGTCGCCGGTGCCGGAGATAATAAAGGTATGTTCCCTGTCAGCGATTATCAGCAGCGCCTCCAGCCTTCTGAGTATCTTATCAGTCCTCCAGTCCTTTGCAAGTTCGACAGCCGCCCTTGTTATATTTCCCCTGTACGATTCAAGCTTTCCCTCAAACTTTTCAAATAATGTAAAGGCGTCAGCTGTTGCACCCGCAAAACCCGCAACCACCTTTTCGTTGTAGATGGTTCTTATCTTTTTTGCGTTCTGCTTGAAAATAGTATTTCCCATGGTAACCTGTCCGTCGCCGCCTATGGCGACCTTGCCGTCACGCCTTACACAAAGTATTGTCGTTGCATGAAACATATCCGCTCCTTTTCAAATCTGTTTATCTTACTAAGATAACATTTATTATGTCATTTTCCCCCGAATACGTCACCCTCCCCTCAAGTGCGGGGAAATTAACTCCCCCTTTCCCCTCTTTACCAAAGAAGGAAACAACCCCCTGTACCCCCCTTTTTTAAGGGGGAATTCCTCCCTTTGGCAAAGGGAGGTCAGGAGGAATTTTTTAAAACAATGTTGTTACTATTTTGAGACTGTTCACTTTGTGAAGAACCCTGTGCCAAGAGCACAATCCAGGATAGGGTATGGATTCCCCGATCAAGCATGCCCTCTGACTTGATCAGGGGGTCGTGGAATGACGGAGGGGGGTCGTGGAATGACGGAGGGGGGTCGGGCAATGACACAAATCAGGAAGCAATTCATCCTACTTTTTTTCTTTTTCGTCACCCGAGAGAGGGTGCGCCTTATCGTACACATCCATCAGGTGAGTAATGTCTATATGGGTGTACTTCTGGGTGGTCGACAAAGAGGAGTGCCCAAGCAGTTCCTGTATCACCCGTAAATCCGCTCCTGCCTGCAGCAAATGCGATGCAAAGGTATGCCTCAGGGTATGAGGGCCTATCTGTCCATTGATGCCTGCCCTCCGCGAATATTTCACAACAATACGTCTTACCCCCCGGTCTGACAGCTTTGCGCCTCTTCTATTAAGAAACATCGCCCGGTCTTTCTTTTTGAGGAGCATCTTTTCAACCGCATATGTTTTTATGGCGTCAATAGCTTTTGAACCTATAGGAAGGATACGTTCTTTTTTTCCTTTACCCCTGACCTTTACCAGCCCTTCCTTTGTGTTGATATCATCCACGTTAAGCTCTGCGATCTCGCTCACCCGCAAGCCGCTTGAATAAAGCAGTTCCAGTATAGCCCTGTCTCTTGCCGGAAGCATACCAATGCCGTCGGGCTTTTCAAGGAGAGAAAAAACATCGTCAACAGAGAGAAAATTCGGCAGCCGTCTCTCTGTCTTCGGGGTTGTTACAAGCTTTGCAGGATTGGACTTGATATAGCCCTCCCTCAAGAGAAAGTTCAGGAAAGACCTGACTGAGGCAAGACGCCTGCCGGCTGTTGTTTTACTCAGGCCCTTCTTTATCTGCTGGGCGACAAAGCCTCTGACGTCGATCATCTCTATATTTTCAATTTTTTTCCCCGCATATTCGCTGAATGACTCAAGGTCTTTTCTGTAAGCCCTGAGGGTATGTTTCGAGGCGTCATTTTCGATTTCGAGATATCTTATGAATTGGTCTATTTTATTTTTCACAGCATATCCATAGCCTGCAAATAACCTTCCCAGGCTTTTATCGCCCTTTCTACAAGAAGCTGCTTTTTCAGTTTTTTGTCTCTCATCTTACTGGCCTCCTCAAGGACAGGAAAGAGGCCGAAGTTGATATTGCTCGGCTGAAAATGCCTGCTTTCCGATTCCGTAATATGGCGTATGAGCGCCCCGTGGGCTGTTGTCTCCGGCACAGCAATAGTCTTCTTCCCCTGCAATCGTAATGCTGCATTTATGCCTGCGATCATCCCCATGGCTGTTGATTCAATGTACCCCTCAACTCCGGTTATCTGTCCTGCCATATAAAGGTTTTTGTGCATTTTCAATGTCAGGTCCTTGTTCAGAAAAAGAGGCGAATTGATGAACGTATTACGGTGAATACTCCCCAACCGGAGAAACTCGGCGTTTTCGAGTCCGCTGATCATGCGGAAGACCCTTTTTTGTTCCGGCCATTTCAACCTCGTCTGAAACCCAACCATATTATATGCTGTCATGTCCTTATTTTCGGTCCTGAGTTGGACGACTGCATGCGGTTCTCTTCCTGTATGCGGGTCAGGGAGGCCGACCGGTTTCATTGGACCGAACCTCATGGTGTCAAGCCCTCTTGAGGCCATGACCTCAATAGGCATACATCCCTCAAATACCATTTTTTCCTCAAACCCTTCTGGATTGACCTTTTCAGCCGCAATAATCGCCTGATAAAACTGTCTGTACTCCTCCTCTGTCATGGGGCAGTTGAGATAATCTTCTCCGCCCTTTCCATAGCGGGAAGCCCTAAATACCTTCTGATAATCAATTGATTCCGCGTCAATAATAGGGGCTATCGCATCATAAAAATAGAGATAATCACCGCCTATGCGTTCAGAAAGGGATTTTGCCATAGCCTTGGATGTAAGCGGTCCTGTAGCTATTACAGCCAAGCTGTCGGGAAGGCCGGTAATTTCTTCCCTGACAATCTTGATATTTGGATGGCCTGTTATTTTCGCGCTGATATATACTGCAAACCCTTCCCTGTCCACAGCCAATGCAGACCCTGCAGGCACAGCAGAGGCATACGCTGCTTCCATTATCAGTGAGCCTGCCATTGATAGTTCTTTCTTGAGAAGCCCGGGTCCGGTGTAAAGGTCATTCGATCTCAGGGAGTTTGAACATACCAACTCTGCCAGAGAGGAGGTCTTATGCGCCTCTGTCAGTTTTTCAGGTCTCATTTCATACAAAATGACCTGTGCCCCGCGCTGAGCAGCCTGCCAGGCTGCCTCAGAACCTGCAAGCCCGCCGCCGATAACAATCAATGTTTCCGACATGGTTTATTATAACCTAATCTGATAACCGCCAGAATGGATAGTGTAACATCAATTCTGTAAATTCAAAACAGGGTATAATTCTCAATGGAAAAAACAACTCCCTAAAAGGGAGAAAGGAGAACTATACCCATGAGGAGAAGTTTAAC
>PGYF01000162.1 GCA_002839535.1 Nitrospira bacterium HGW-Nitrospira-1 | reverse complement strand
GCCGTGGAATGACGAAATCCCGTGTAAACGTTCCATTTGAATCATCTTAAGAATAGCCTTTTTCTAATATTTTTACCCACTCACATCCACGAAGACCCTCATTTTTTTATATTCGCTCGCTATCTATTTATTTCCTGAGGTTATAGGCCTCTTTGATTTTATCTTCGATCTCTGCAGCAATCGTTGGGTTGCCTTTCAGGAATTCTTTCACGTTTTCCCTGCCCTGCCCGATTCTGTTGCCGCCGTAGCTGTACCATGCGCCTGATTTTTCAATAATATTTTTTTCAACGCCAAGGTCCACTATTTCACCTTCACGCGATATGCCCAGGCTGAAGAAGATATCATACTCAGCCTGTTTGAAGGGCGGCGCCATCTTGTTTTTTACTACCTTTACCCTTACCCTGCCGCCTATTATTTCCTGGTTCTCTTTGATGTTCTCTATCTTCCTGATATCCAGTCTCATGGATGAATAAAATTTAAGCGCATTACCGCCGGTTGTGGTTTCAGGACTGCCGAACATGACCCCGATCTTCATCCTTATCTGATTTATAAAGACCACGGTAGTATTGGATTTGGATATCGCAGCTGTTAATTTTCTCAGCGCCTGGCTCATAAGTCTTGCCTGAAGGCCGGGGAGTGAGTCCCCCATGTCGCCTTCTATCTCTGCCTTGGGTACGAGGGCTGCCACAGAATCTATGACGATAATGTCCAGGGCGCCGCTTCTTACCAGATATTCCGTAACTTCCAGGGCCTGTTCACCTGTGTCAGGCTGTGAAATAAGCAGGTCTTCTACATTTACGCCAATCCTTTTTGCGTAATGTATATCAAGGGCGTGTTCAGCGTCTATGAACGCCGCAGTTCCCCCCGCAGCCTGCGCCTGCGCAACTGCATTGAGGGCAAGGGTGGTTTTCCCCGAAGACTCCGGCCCGTATATTTCAACTACCCTGCCTCTGGGAATACCTCCGATGCCTGTGGCGATATCAAGGGTCAGCGAACCGGTAGAGATAACCTGGATTCCCTCTGCCGTGCTTTCTTCTCCAAGCCGCATGATAGAGCCTTTTCCAAAGTTTTTTTCGATCTGAGATATGGCCATCTCAAGCGCCTT
>PGYF01000161.1 GCA_002839535.1 Nitrospira bacterium HGW-Nitrospira-1 | reverse complement strand
AGAGGCTCGGGCAATATCCAAAGCCTTAGCGGCTGTTTCCTGTAAAGATACTTTGTCTAAATTATTAGAAGCAGCAAACCCCCAGGCACCATCCGCTAATACTCGTATCCCTACGCCTCTATCAGTTGAGACATTATAGGAAGAGAGGATACCATTTTCTACTTCGATGTTCTCCTTTTCAGTTTGAACAAATCTTAAATCAGCATAGTTTACTTTTAATTCTAACCAATCTAAAATATTTTTTAATATCTCTTTCATCTCATAAATAACTCCTTCCTCTATTAATTTTATCCCACTGGCCAGTATATTTAATCAAACGGATGGATAATGACAGGCGACCATATGGCCCGGTTCAATTTCTATAAGAATAGGTTCTTCTTCTTGACACTGGGGTTTAGCGTAAAGACATCGGGGATGAAATCTGCAGCCGGAAGGAATATTCGCTGCTGAAGGTATCTCCCCTTTAATGGGAATCTCTTTAATAGTATTAGATTTGCCGGAAATCGGCTCACATACGGCAGCAATTAAAGCCCTGGTATAAGGATGAGCTGCTTCATCAATAATTTCATCTGCTCCCCCCATTTCGATAATCTTACCGAGATACATCACCGCAATCCGGTCGGTAAAATAACGAGCGGTAGAAAGATCATGAGTGATATATAGATAGGTTAGGCCCAATTCTCTCTGCACTGTTTTCATCATATGAAGTATTTCTGCTCGGGTAGATAGATCGATCATGGAAACCGGTTCATCCGCCACAATCATACTCGGTGACAAGACCAGAGTTCGCGCGGTAGCCACCCTTTGACGCTGTCCCCCGCTTAACATATGGGGAAAACGTCCCATAAATTCCTCAGGAGGGATAAGCCTTACTTCTTCAAGTGAGCGACGAACAATCTTTTCCCGTTCTGCCCTGGTTTCACCCACCTGATGGATAATCAATGGTTCTTCAAGGACGTCCTGGGCTCGAAATCTCGGATTCATAGAGGCATAAGGATCCTGAAAGACCATCTGAACATTCCTTCGGTATTCTTTAAGTTTATTAGCCTCAAGATGGGTTACGTCTTTCCCTTTAAATATTATCTTTCCATCGGTGGGCTCTAAAAGCTTCATTA
>PGYF01000160.1 GCA_002839535.1 Nitrospira bacterium HGW-Nitrospira-1 | reverse complement strand
CTGACTTGATCAGGGGGTGCGGGGCAGGCTCCGAATCCGGATTTATATATTGTTGTCATTGTCCGGCTTGACCGGACAATCCAGGATAGGGTATGGATTGCCCGATCAAGCATGCCCTCTGACTTGATCAAGGGGTCGGGCAATGACACAAATTAGGAAGCAATTCATCCCTGTGCTCTTGGCACAGGGATGAATTGCTTATTCTTCACAAAAAAGGGATGGTCAAAACAGGCCATCCCTTTTCCCCATAATCTAATCCGCCTCTTCCTATTTTTTCTTGGTCGTCTTGGTCGCTTTTGCAGCAGTCTTCTTTGTTGTGCCGCACGCAGCGCCTTTGGATTTGCATGCCATAATAACCCTCCTTCACAAAAAGATATTCTCAAGGTAGCACAGTCTGTCCATGCTGTCAATAAGCGAACAGACAAGATTCCTCACATTCGTTCGGAATGACAGGCAGCGAAGGGCTCGAAATGACATCTTTGCGCTTTTCTCGGTTTGTGCAACAGCCTCTTAAATTCGCATTTTTGGCTGAATAAATCGAAACAGAATAAACCCAAAAAATGCAGTTGAATTATATTCGCATGGACAAAATGTCTCTGTGAATATCTTCTTTCTCCTTTGGGTTAACTGCAAATTTCCTGTTATACAACGGCAAATAACTCGCCAGGAATTTATTTGCCTCTTCTATGCTCTTTATCCCTTTTAGCCGCATCTCCTTTACGACTCTTGCTTTTTTGATTATCCTCCTTATCTGCCGATCGCTTAATGAAAGCATCTCCGCTGCCTCTGCCTGCTTTAATGCCTCATCAAGCGCTTTGTGGATTACATGCAACCGCTTTAACTCTCTCTGCTTTAACACGATAATGTCATGTCCTTCCATCCGGCCTCCTTTTTAAAAGAGGCAGTTTAGCATCACCTGGAATAGGACATTTCTATTTCTGTAAAACCGGACATTTCTATTTCTGGATTACATGTTGCTATCAATTGTGATGTTTAGAGGCAATTAGGCCATTCGCTTTCCCTGTTGCCTCATTTAAAAAACTATACGAAATGAATATTCGTTGCCTCATGTAAAATCTACTCCAACCAATTCTACTTTTTTACCTCTTTTAAAGT
>PGYF01000159.1 GCA_002839535.1 Nitrospira bacterium HGW-Nitrospira-1 | reverse complement strand
TAAGTAAACAGTCGAATGTTCTTTAATAAACATGATAAACTGAGGGTATGCGAAAACCTAGAGACTATTACCTCAGCGAAGAAGAATTGGACGTGGTTGAAACGGCCATTCGTCATGATAAACGTCCTGAAGTGCGACAAAGATGCACAGCCATTCGCCTCCTTCATCTGGGACATAAACCGGAGCAAGTTGCCAATATGCAAGCGGTCAGCAAGCCGACCATATACGGCTGGATCAATCGTTGGTGGAGTGGGGGAGTAGAAGGATTAGCCAATCTACCCAAAAGTGGGCGTCCACTGAAAGCAGATGAGGCATACAGCTTGAAGTTTCTGGAAGTCATTGAGAAAGAGCCCTCTGAGTTGGGATATGACTTCACCATCTGGACCATTGATCGCTTGCGAACGCACTTGGAAAAAGAGACGGGGATTGGTTTGAGCGAAAGTCGATTTCGGGCCATGTTGAAACGCAAAGGATACCGGTATCGACGTCCGAAGCATGATTTAGGCCATTTGCAGGACAAAGATGCCAAGTCAGAGGCTGCAGATAGGCTGGAAGAGTTGAAAAAAAGGTCCTCGGAGACGATTTCAAGCTCATCTTTATGGACGAAACGACCGTAACGCTGGATCCACCGCTGCGAGCGTGCTGGATGAAGATTGGACAGCAAAGGCGTATTCCAGCGACCAGACCGGGAGAAAAACAGAAGCGGCATATCTTTGGCGGTTACAACTGGCAGGAAGACACCATCGCCTGGACTACGGCGAAGACCAAGAACAGCGCTACTTTCATCAGCTTTCTTGAAGAATTGCTGGTGAAACAGTACCCGACTGGACGGGTGATTTTGGTGATGGATAATGCTTCTTACCATAAGAGTGCTTCTGCCCTGGCAGCCTTGAGTTTATTTGAACATCGGGTCATGGTTATCTGGCTGCCACCGTATTGTTCCGATCTTAATCCGATTGAACGCTTCTGGCGTTTCTTGAAAGATAAAGCGTGTGCAAATAAGCTCCAGGATAATATTGATGAAGTTGTGAAGTCCGCAGAAAAAACGATGACCACTCAGAACAATCCTACTGACGATTTGCGTTACCATGTTTCTAAAAACTTATGACGGTTTACTTA
>PGYF01000158.1 GCA_002839535.1 Nitrospira bacterium HGW-Nitrospira-1 | reverse complement strand
GGATCCACTCATGTCCCAGAGCTTCGCAGACGAAGTAATAACGCCCTTTGTAATAAAGGCATCCCTGAGGATTCAATCGTTTGATGATCGCTCCCTCTGGATACTCCCAAGGCGCCAACTCAGTGCTGTAAGAGCGACGGCTGGAAGTATAGTGATCAGCCGGGACATCCATCGCCAAGGCCTCATGCGGCCGAATATGATTGTAGCGATGACGGAACTGGTCAAAGGCCTTTTGCCAGTCATGAAGTGTTTCCGGTTTGGGTAGATGTCGCAGATCTTCCTTGAGAGTCCGGTGAAATCGTTCGACTTTACCTTGTGTCTGAGGGTGGCCGATACCGCTCCAGAGAAGACGGATGTTTTGTTTTATCAGCCATACAGAGAGAGTGGTTAAACCATATCCATTCGTTGTGCTCCACCAGGGAGCGCCGTGATCCATCAGCATCGCTTCAGGAAGACCGTAGCGATCAAAGGTTTCTATCAAGCATCTTTGAACCAATTTACCTTGTGGATGTGTCAGGGCAAAAATACCGAGGCCAAAGCGACTATGATCGTCAACAATGGTCAAGGGGTAACATTTTCCCAAAGTCATGGCAAATTCCCCCTTAAAATCCATTTGCCACAGTTCATTGGGATTAGTCCGTTCAAAACGCCGACTGGCAGTATAGCAGCGCTGTTTCTCGGTAATCATGCCATGACGTTTCAATATGCGATTGATTGTGGCTGTCTTAACATCAAGCCCTTGTCGCAGAAGAAGCTCGCGAAGCTTCCTGGCACCCCAATGATAACGGCGACGCTCATCTAAAACCCGCTGTTCAATCTCAGCCGATACTCTCTTGGGACTGTGATGCGGTCGACGAGAACGGTCCATCAATGAACCAACGCTTCCAGTCTCTGTATATCGCCACAACCAACGATAACCAGCCGAACGACTTATGCCAAAACTCAAACATAATTGACTGAAATTCGTTTCCTTCAATATTGCCTGTAATACAAATTTAATCCGTCTTTCCATGACACTTGTTACTTCCCAGGGCATGACATTCCTCCTCATCTAAAGAAGGAAAATACCCTATACTGTAACATATGTCCTGATACATTCTGTAATCAATCTCCTGATACAATACA
>PGYF01000045.1 GCA_002839535.1 Nitrospira bacterium HGW-Nitrospira-1 | reverse complement strand
AGAGCTGATATCGCCGATAGCAATGGAGAAGGAACTGAGGTTTGCAATCAGGGAAGGCGGCCGCACTGTCGGCGCGGGCGTTGTTACCGAGGTATTGGAATGAGAGACATAATACTTTTTCAGTGTACAGAGTGTAAGGACAAAAACTATTCAAGCATGAAGAACAAGAAGAATACTACTGAAAAACTTCAGCTGAAGAAATACTGCAGGCGGTGCAGAAAACATACAACACATAAGGAGACCAAGGCATAAGACCGTAATGCGTAATCCGTCATGCGTGAAGAGAATAATGGCTGTTACCCATGGCGCGTTATGCGTCACGGATCACACTAAATACAGGCCAGTAGCTCTAACGGCTAGAGCATCGGACTCCAAATCCGAGTGTTGGGGGTTCGAATCCCTCCTGGCCTGCCACTAAATGGAGTGAAAATATAATGATAGAGAAAATCAAACAGTTTTTCAGGGAAGTAAAGGTTGAGACCAAAAAGGTGGTTTATCCGAACAGGGAAGAGCTTATAGGCTCCACATGGGTGGTGATAGTCACTGTTATGGTTATATCGCTGTTTCTTGGGATTGTTGACCTTGGTCTTACAAAGCTGGTTGGGATGGCGATAAGGTAAAAATAATGGGGAAAAATTGGTATGTAGTGCATACATATTCCGGCTTTGAAGAAAAGGTCAAGATATCTCTCGAGGAAAAGATAGAAAACAGGGGAATGCAGGAAAGAATAACGAAGATCCTGATTCCTACTGAGAGAATTGTGGAGATGAAGGCCGGCAAAAAGAAGGAAAGTGACAGAAAGTTTTATCCCGGCTATATACTCGTTGAGATGGAACTGGATGACGAGACCTGGCATGTGGTAAAGAGCACCCCCAAGGTGACCGGCTTTGTGGGAGGGAAAAATCCGATCCCGATTCCCGAGGAGGAAATCGGGATCATCATACAGCAGGTTGAGAAAGGGCCTTCACCTCAGATCAAAACGCAGTTCCAAAAGGGTGAAAGTGTAAGGATTACAGACGGGCCGTTCAGTAATTTTAACGGGTATGTTGAAGATTTGGATATGGACCATGGCAGGCTTCGCGTTATGGTGAGTATATTTGGCAGGCAAACGCCAGTGGAACTTAATTTTTTACAGGTCGAGAAAAACACCTGAAAGTATCTCTATAGAAACAGGGCAGGAGGACAGTAATGGCAAAAAAACAGGTTACAGGCCAGGTAAAACTTCAGATAGTAGCAGGTAAGGCAACTCCTGCACCGCCGGTTGGGCCGGCGCTCGGTCCGCACGGGGTCAATATAATGGAGTTTTGCAAGGCATTTAATGCACAGACCCAGGCGCTTGGGGATACGATTATCCCCATAGTAATGACCATATACGCTGACAGGTCATTTACCTTTATTACCAAGACGCCGCCGGCGTCTGAGTTGGTCAAGAAGGCATCCGGCGTGATAAAAGGCTCAAGCGTTCCAAACAAGGAAAAAGTTGGTAAGGTTACAACAGCACAAGTCAGGGAAATAGCTCAAACAAAGCTGCCTGACCTTAATGCCTATGATATAGATGCTGCCATGAAGACAATAGCCGGCACCGCAAGAAGCATGGGCATTGATGTGGTTGAATAGAACGGAGGTAACAATGGGAAAAAAGATTGAAGCTGCGAATGAAAAAATAGAAAAAGGCAGGGAATACCTCCTCGAAGAGGCGATAAACAAGGTCAAAGAGCTTTCACACACGAAATTCGACGAAACCGTTGACCTTACGTTTAATCTCGGAGTTGATCCAAAAAAATCAGACCAGATGGTGAGGGGCACTGTTGTTCTCCCTCACGGCACCGGCAAAACACTCAGCGTCCTCGTTTTTGCAAAAGGCGAAAAAGAGAAGGAAGCCAGAGATGCAGGCGCTGACTTTGTCGGCGCTGAAGATATGGTCGAGAAGATAACAAAGGGATGGCTGGATTTCGATAAGGTTGTGGCAACCCCTGATATTATGGGTGTTGTTGGAAAGCTTGGGAAAGTCCTTGGCCCGAGGGGCCTGATGCCTAACCCGAAACTTGGTACCGTAACGTTTGATGTTGCAAAAGCAGTAAAGGATATCAAGGCGGGAAAGGTTGAATACAAGACCGAAAAGGCCGGTGTTGTTCATGTGCGGATCGGCAAGGTCTCCTTTGACGCCCTGAAGCTCCAGGAGAACGCAAAGGCCATTGTGGAATCTGTCAATAGGGCAAAGCCTGCAACCAGCAAGGGGAAATATTTAAAAGGGCTTTACATATCATCTACCATGGGACCAGGCATTAAGGTAGATATTAATTCAGCAACAGCAAAATAAGTGTAGTGCGGACATATGTCCATTTTATATTAGTCAGAGACAGCAGGCACAATTTAGTTCGATGTTTGTTGAGTTTGTCGTGTTTTTTGGGTTTTATTAAGGACTCAAAAAACTCAAGAAACTTGCGCACACCATGAACCATGAGATTGTTTAATCGGTAAAACCAGCCTGCCGAGGCTAACAAAGGAAAGATTGTAAGGGTGCAGCATCAGGAGGGGATTCCGAATGCTCCGGTTGTTTTGCACTTCTTATAAAATCCTGATTCGCCTCCCAGAGTCTCTGGGAAAGGAGGTCAAAGCTGAATAAGGAACAGAAAAAACAGGCAGTAACAAACCTGAAAGACAAGTTTTCCCGTGCAAGCGCTCTTGTCTTAACGGATTATAAGGGTATGACAGCGGCTGAACTTACGAATCTCAGGAGCTTGCTCAGGGATTCTTCCCTGGAGTACAGTGTCGTAAAAAACACCCTTGCAAAAATTGCATCCCAAAATACTGTTATGGCAGTGGCGGCGGATTCTCTTAAGGGACCTGTCGGCATTGCTATCGGTTATGCTGACCCTGTAGCGGTTCTGAAGAAGGTACTTGAATTCAAGAAGACGAATGAAAAACTTCAGGTCAGGGGCGCTGTAGTTGAAGGGAAGTTCTGCGATCCCGATGTGGTAAAAGAGATAGCAGCCCTGCCGTCAAGAGAGATCCTGCTTTCGATGCTTGCCGGCACATTACAGTCGCCATTGAGCACATTGGCAAGGGCGCTGAATGCAACGGTCACAAATTTTGCATACGCTATGGAAGCGCTGAAGAGCGCAAAAAATAACTAATATTTTATAGAGGAGGTTTTACTTATGTCTGTAACAAAGGATCAGGTGTTTGAGTTTATTGATAATATGACAATCCTTGAGATGTCAAAGTTTATAAAGGAGTTTGAAGAAAGGTACGGGGTAACGGCGGCAGCCCCTGTAGCAGTTGCAGCAGCAGCCCCCGGCGCGGCAGCGCCCGTTGCTGAGGAGAAGACAAGCTTCGATGTTATCCTCACTGCTGTCGGCGAGAAGAAGATCCAGGTGATCAAGGTGGTCAGAGAGTTGACAGGACTTGGCCTGAAAGAGGCGAAAGACCTTGTTGACGGCGCGCCGAAGCCGGTCAAAACAGGCATTTCAAAGGAAGAATCAGCTGCCATAAAGGCGAAATTGGAGGAGCAACTCATTACTCATCACTATTTAAAAGGAGATATATGGCAAGGCTGCTTAGAAAAAGATTGGATTTCGGCAAGGTCCCTCAGTTTCTGGAAGTCCCGAATCTTATTGAAATACAGAAGAGATCTTTTGACAAATTTCTGCAAAAAGACGTCCCGATGGACAAAAGAAAGGCAACAGCCCTTCAGTCTGCTTTTCTCAGCGTGTTTCCGATAACAGACTACAATGAAACCGCTGAGATCGAGTTTGTCGGGTATACTGTTGTCGAGCCGAAGCATACAGTAAGGGAATGTCTGCAGAAGGGCATAACATATGCGGCGCCTCTGAAAATAAGCGTAAGGCTTAATCTTTTTGAGGCCGACGCCTCTGACAGGAAAAAGCTGAAAGAGTCCAGAGAGCAGGAAGTATATATCGGCGAAATGCCGTTAATGACTGAGACAGGCGCCTTTGTCGTAAACGGCACAGAACGGGTGCTCGTAAGCCAGATGCATCGTTCTCCCGGCGTGTTTTTCAGTCACGACAAGGGCAAGACACATGCCAGTGGAAAGCTTCTGTGTTCCGCAAGGGTTATCCCGTCCCGCGGCTCCTGGCTTGATTTTGAATTTGACGCAAAAGACATCCTCTATGTAAGGATAGACAGGAGAAAGAAGCTGCCTGCGACTATCGTGCTGAAGGCGCTGGGATATTCCAACGAAGACCTTTTAAAGATATTTTATCCTATAGAGACCATCACCATCAAAGGCGATAAATTTTCCAGAGGAGTCAGTGAGGCGCTGGTGGGGACAAAATCCGTCCAAAATATCATCGCCCCTGATACAAAAGAAGTCCTGACCAAAGAAGGCGGCAAGATTACCAAAAGCGCTGTAAAAAAGATGGAAGCATCGGGAATTAAGACTATTCCCATAACCAAAGAAGATATTGCAGGAAGAATTACCCTGAAAGATATAGTGGACCCTGCAACAGGAGAAGTTATACTCGAAGGCAATGAAGTTCTCACTGAAGAGGTCTTCGATAAAATTATTTCCTTGAAAGTAGATACGCTCAGCCTCCTCTTTATCGACAACGTGCATTATCTTTCTTCGCTAAGAGATACGCTGCTGACTGATAAGGTGCAGACACAGGCGGCGGCCCTTATCGAGATTTACAAGAAACTCAGACCAGGCGAACCGCCGACGTCTCAGGCGTCAAAGGACCTGTTCAGCGGTTTGTTTTTCGATCTCAGGAGGTATGACCTTTCCCCTGTAGGCAGGCTGAAACTCAATAAACGCCTGGGACTTGACATACCGCTTGAGACAAATGTGCTTACTGATAAGGACATCATAGAAATAGTCAGATATATCCTGGGTCTGAGAGCAGGCAAGGGTGAGGTTGATGATATAGATCATCTCGGAAACAGAAGGATCAGGGGTGTCGGCGAACTCCTTGAAAACCAGTTCAGGATCGGGCTGGTCAGAATGGAGCGCGCTATCAGGGAAAAAATGACGCTTGCCGAGTTGGAAACAGCCATGCCGTATGACCTGATCAATGCCAAACCGGTAATGGCAGCGGTGAAGGAGTTTTTCGGCTCCAGCCAGCTCAGTCAGTTTATGGACCAGACTAACCCGCTTTCCGAGATTACGCATAAGAGAAGACTTTCGGCCCTTGGTCCCGGCGGCTTGACCAGGGAACGGGCCGGCTTTGAGGTCAGGGATGTACATCCTACGCATTACGGAAGAATATGTCCTATTGAGACGCCGGAAGGTCCCAATATCGGTCTCATAACATCGCTTGCCTCATATGCGAGGGTGAATGACTACGGTTTTATAGAAGTGCCCTACAGGAAGGTTACACACGGGAAGGTTACCGAGGATGTAAAGTTTTTTTCTGCGATCGAAGGTGAAAAATTCATTATTGCAGAGGCAACGTCATCGGTTGACAGGAACAACAATCTCATAGGTGATTCTATTTCAGCCAGGGAAGGCGGCGACTTCAGGATGGTAACACCGCAGGAAGTCCAGTATATGGACGTTTCCCCAAAGCAGATAGTCGGTCTTTCGGCAGCGCTTATTCCGTTTCTTGAAAATGATGACGCCAACAGGGCCCTTATGGGTTCTAATATGCAGAGACAGGCTGTGCCCCTGCTGAAACCAAACGCACCGATTGTCGGCACCGGCATGGAAGTTGTTGTGGCCAGGGATTCCGGCGCGCTTGTTCGGGCAAAGAACGCCGGGACAGTTGAAAGCGTTGACGTCTCAAGGATTGTGGTCAGAACAAAAGCCGGCGGCGTTGATATCTACAACCTGATTAAATTCCAGAGATCAAACCAGGCCACCTGCATCAACCAAAGACCAATTGTAAATGCAGGCGATGCTGTAAAGAAAGACGACGTCCTTGCAGACGGACATTCGACTGACCTGGGAGAACTTGCGCTTGGGCAGAATGTGCTCGTGGCCTTTATGCCCTGGGGCGGATATAACTTTGAGGATGCGATCCTCCTGAGCGAAAAATTGGTAAAAGAAGATGTATATACCTCTATCCATATTGAGGAGTTTGAAGTTGAGGCGCGGGAGACAAAACTTGGCTCTGAAGAGATAACCAGAGATATCCCGAATATAGGAGAAGAGGCGTTAAAGGACCTCGATGAATACGGAATCATCAGGATCGGGGCCGAGGTCAAGCCCGGCGATATTCTGGTCGGCAAGGTAACGCCGAAAGGCGAGACCCAGCTTACTCCGGAGGAAAAACTGCTGAGAACAATTTTCGGTGAGAAGGCTGAAGAGGTGAAGGAAAGCTGCCTTTATGTCCCTCCTGGTATTGAGGGGACCGTCATAGACGTCAGGATATTTTCCCGCAAGGGCATTGTGAAGGATGGAAGGGCCAAGAGCATTGAAGATGATGTTATCGAGAGGCTGCAACGCGACCTTGAGGAAGAAGTAAAAATCATAAAGGAAGAGAAATACAGCAAGCTGAGACAGCTTCTGATCGGCCAGCATGCCTCTGAGGATGTGAAAAATTCAAAAACAAGAGAAGTCATCTGTGTCCATGGCAAGCTGATAACCGAAAAACATCTCGAACAAGTCAAGGATGAACATCTTGCCAGGATTAAGATTAAAAATGCAGCCATCCAGGCCAATTCCGAATCCATTAATTCCGAGGCAAACCAGTATATACGCCATCTTGAAGCGAAATACGACGAAAAAGTGGACAGGGTCAGAAAGGGAGATGATTTGCCGCCAGGAGTGAATAAACTGGTTAAGGTCTTTATAGCGATGAAACGCAAGGTCCAGGTAGGCGACAAGATGGCCGGCCGCCACGGCAACAAAGGCGTCGTAGCCACGATAATGCCTGAAGAGGACATGCCGTATCTTCCTGACGGCACACCGGTTGAAGTCGTGCTGAATCCTCTGGGCGTTCCTTCCCGTATGAACGTTGGACAGATTCTCGAGACCCACCTCGGATGGGCAGCCAGGGCGCTCGGTCTGCACGTTGCCACCCCTGTATTTGAGGGCGCAAATGAATCCGAGATAAAGGACCTGATGAAGAAGGCTGAAATGAAGGAAAAAGTCGGCATGCAGCCTACGGGCCAGATACGGCTTTTTGACGGCAGGACAGGCGAGAAATTCAAGCGGCCGGTCACAGTCGGATATTCCTATATAATGAAGCTGCATCATCTCGTTGATGATAAGATTCACGCGCGTTCCATAGGGCCGTATTCACTTGTTACACAGCAGCCTTTGGGCGGTAAGGCCCAGTTCGGCGGTCAGAGGCTTGGCGAGATGGAAGTATGGGCCCTTGAGGCTTATGGCGCTGCATATACGCTGCAGGAATTCTTAACAGTCAAGAGTGATGATATTACAGGAAGGGCAAGGATGTATGAGGCGATAGTCAAGGGCGACGCCACGCTTGAGCCAGGCGTTCCGGAGTCTTTCCATGTATTAATAAAAGAACTCCAGAGCCTTGGTCTTGATGTTGAGCTGCTGGAGAAAAAGAAAAAGGGGGAATAGAGTGGCAGAAGACATTTACGCCATTTTTCAGAAACCTAAAAATCCTACGGACTTTGAGGCGATCAGAATAAAACTCGCCTCTCCCGAGAGGATTAGAGAATGGTCTTTTGGAGAGGTTAAGAAGCCTGAAACGATTAACTACCGTACCTTTAAGCCGGAACGGGACGGCCTCTTCTGCGCGAAGATATTCGGCCCGACAAAAGACTGGGAATGCATATGCGGAAAGTACAAGAGGATGAAGCACCGCGGCATAGTCTGCGATAAATGCGGCGTCGAGGTTATCCAGTCGAAAGTAAGGCGTGAGAGGCTCGGCCATATCGAGCTTGCGAGCCCTGTGGCCCATATCTGGTTCCTTAAAGGAATGCCGAGCCGTATCGGCACATTGCTTGACATGACGATGAGGAACCTCGAAAAAGTGCTCTACTTCGAGAGTTATATTGTTACTGACCCCGGGGATACAGCCTTAAAATCCAGGGAACTTCTCAGCGAGGACGATTACAAGAAGAAGTTTGCGGAATACGGCACACGCTTTAAATACGGCATTGGCGCAGAGGCGGTCAGAGAGCTTTTAAAAGCTGTTGATCTTGAGACGTTAAGTGTCGAACTCAAACTGAAAATCAAGGAGACGGCCTCCATAGGAATCAAAAAGAAGCTCACCAAGAGGCTGAAGGTTGTGGAGGCGTTCAGGAAATCCGAAAACAGGCCTGAGTGGATGATCATGGATGTAATCCCTGTTTTGCCGCCTGAACTCCGGCCTCTCGTCCCCCTTGAGGGCGGACGTTTTGCGACCTCTGACTTAAACGATCTTTACCGGAGGGTGATAAACAGGAACAACAGGCTGAAAAGGCTTGTTGAATTAAAGGCGCCAAGCGTTATCGTCAAGAACGAAAAAAGAATGCTGCAGGAGGCGGTTGATGCCTTATTTGATAACGGCCGCAGGGGCAAGGTCCTCAAGACAGCAACGAAAAGGCCGCTGAAATCCCTCAGTGATATGATCAAGGGCAAGCAGGGCCGTTTCAGGCAGAACCTGCTCGGCAAGAGGGTGGACTATTCCGGCAGGTCTGTTATTGTCGTTGGTCCTGAACTCAAACTGCATCAGTGCGGACTTCCCAAGAGGATGGCCCTCGAACTCTTCAAACCGTTTATCTTTAACAAACTTGAAGAAAGGGGATATGCCACAACTATAAAGTCAGCCAAAAAGATCGTGGAGAAGGAATCTCCGGAAGTATGGGATGCGCTGGAAGAAGTCATCAGGGAAACACCGGTGCTCCTGAACAGGGCCCCGACCCTGCACAGGCTCGGTATCCAGGCCTTTGATCCTGTCCTTGTCGAGGGAAAGGCGATCAAGCTGCATCCTCTGGTATGTACTGCATTCAACGCTGACTTTGACGGTGACCAGATGGCTGTTCATGTCCCGTTGTCTATAGAGGCGCAGATCGAGGCAAGGGTTTTGATGATGTCGGTGAATAATATTCTTTCTCCGGCAAACGGCAAACCTATCCTTGTGCCGACACAGGATATGGTTTTGGGTATTTACTATCTCACGAAAGAGAGAAAGGGCGCCCTCGGAGAAGGCAAAACTTTCGCTGATCCCCAGGATGTCAGAATGGCGTATGACGCCGGCCTTTTAAGCGAACATGCAAAGATCAAGGTAAGGATGAACAACGGGTTTGTCGAGACAACGGCAGGAAGGGTGCTCTTCAGTGAGATAGCCCCCTCTGAGATCACCTTCGACATGATCAACAAGGACATGACTAAAAAGGAGCTCTCCAAGATCATAGAGTATGCCTTCAAGAAGGCTGGAAAGCGCAAGACGGTTGTCTTCCTGGACAATCTTGAAAAACTCGGATTCCATTATGCCACCAACTCCGGCATCTCGATATGTATGGCTGATATGCATATACCTTCCACAAAGGCCCCGATGATACACCAGGCTGAACAGGAAGTCATAGAGGTACAGAGGCAATATGCAGAAGGACTCATTACCCAGGGTGAACGTTATAATAAAGTAATTGACGTCTGGGCCAAGGTCACAGAGCGTATTGCCGACGAGATGATGAAGGAACTCGGCGCTGAAGATGACCGGATCGCTCCTGAAGAGGAACTGAAGGAGAAGAGGTCTTTCAATAGTATATTTATGATGGCTGATTCCGGAGCAAGAGGCAGCGCCGCACAGATCAGACAGCTCGCGGGCATGAGGGGACTTATGGCAAAACCCTCAGGCGAGATCATAGAGACGCCGATTACAGCTAACTTCAGGGAAGGTCTTACCCCGCTGCAGTATTTTATATCAACCCACGGCGCCAGAAAAGGACTTGCCGACACTGCGCTCAAGACAGCCAACTCAGGATATCTCACCAGAAGACTTGTCGATGTTGCCCAGGACGTGCTTATCACAGAAGATGACTGCGGAACGACAGACAGCATAGCGGTGGTGTCGCTGATAGAAGGCGGTGAGATTATACAGCCGCTGGAAGAGAGGATTTTCGGACGGTATGCTGCGGAAGACATAAAAGATCCGGTAACAAAAGAGCTGATCATCAGGCGCAACCAGGAGATAGACGAGGTATATACACAGAAGATTGTTGAGGCAGGCATAGACAGGGTGAAGATCAGGTCTGTTCTGACCTGCGTCTCCAAGTTCGGTGTATGCGCAAAATGTTATGGCAGAGACCTCGGCAGAGGGCAATATGTCGAGATAGGAGAGGCGGTCGGAATAATCGCGGCCCAGTCTATCGGCGAGCCCGGCACACAGCTTACCATGAGGACGTTCCATATCGGCGGCACAGCCTCGAAGATTGTTGAACAGACAGTGCTGGAGGCAAAGAACTCCGGGACCGTTAAATTTCACAATATCAACACGGTCAGAAACAGGGAAGGTTTCCTCGTGGTTATGAACAGGAACGGCAGCATAGCGATAGCAGACTCCAAGGGAAGGGAAAGGGCGAAGTATTCTATCGTGTATGGCGCCAAACTGCTTGTAGAAGACGGCAAAAAGGTTGAAATCGGACAGAGGATCGTTGAATGGGATCCGTATTCAACGCCTATTCTCACCGAACTTGGCGGAAAGATTGCCTTTGGAGATATCGTTGAAGGCGTAACAGTCAAAGAAGAAGTGGACGAAACAACCGGGCTTTCGCATAAGGTTATCATAGATTACCCTGTCAATATGCGGCCGCGACTTTCCATTAAGGATGAACACGGCAAGGCGACGCTGAAGATACCCGGCACAGGGAACCTTGCGCGTTACCTGTTGCCTGCCGGTGTGCATATCCTTGTTGACAGAAACGAGATCGTCCATCCTGGCGACATACTTGCAAAAATCCCGAGGGAGACGACCAAGACAAAAGATATCACCGGAGGTCTGCCGAGGGTCGCTGAACTGTTTGAAGCGAGAAAACCCAAGGAGCAGGCGATTATATCAGAGATCGACGGTATCGTCGAGTTCAGGAGCGCCCAGAAGGGCAAGCGTGTTGTGATGGTGAAGGGCGGAGAGGTAACAAAAGAATATGACATACCGAAGGGCAAACATGTGAGCGTTCATGAGGGAGATTGGGTCAAGGCCGGTGAACCGCTTATGGACGGCGCTGTAAATCCTCATAGCATACTTGATATTCTCGGCCCGCAGGAGCTCCAGAGGTATCTTGTCGATGAAGTTCAGAAAGTCTACAGACTTCAGGGCGTTTCCATCAATGACAAGCATATAGAGGTTATCGCAAGACAGATGATGAGAAAGGTACGGGTAGAAGACTCCGGAGATACCTTATATCTCATCGGCGAGCAGGTGGACAGGATGTCCTTTCAGGCAGAGAATGCCAAGATTAAGGTTGAGAGGGCAAGACTTAGGGCAGAGAATCCCAAAATAAAGGATGATGAATTGCCCAGACTTGCACAGGGCAAACCATTGCTTCTCGGTATAACCAAGGCGTCTTTGACAACAGACAGTTTTGTCTCTGCCGCATCATTCCAGGAGACCACACGCGTGCTGACTGAGGCAGCGATTAATGGGTCGGTTGATGAGTTGCGCAGCCTGAAAGAAAATGTGATCATGGGACGGGTAATCCCTGCAGGCACCGGGCTGCAGAAATATAAGAATACCTATGTGAAAAACGAGTTTCGACCGATTCTGACTGCAGAGGCAGAACCAGAGCAGTAACACACATTTTATACACGTCCCCAAGCCTTTCTTGTAAAAAGAGGGGCTTGGGTGGTTGAAAATTCATTCTCCGGCTTAACCCAAAAAATGCATTTAGCAGGGACATGGATGACTGAAAAGTATTTTGCAGCAACACCTTTTACATGCGGAGGCAATTCGTTTTATTGACAAGCATTTTGTGATTTGATAAAGTCTATTTCAAGGAACCAGCCGCAAGTCGGAGGAAAAGACTTTGGCACTATCTTTGCACAGACAGAATGTTGTTTAAGTTGGCAACGTCCCATACTTTTCCTGCACACAATGTGTTTTGTCAAGCTAATTGCTCGTTAGGTATCAACGTCCCCAATTACCTTGCATAAAATTTAAAGTAGCCATTAATCCCTCATGCTATCCCCTCCCGTAATATATCATGGAGATGGATAATCCCTTCCAGCCTTCCCCTGTCATCCGGCACTACCAATACTGTAATCGAATGCTTCTCCATGACAGAAAGGGC
>PGYF01000157.1 GCA_002839535.1 Nitrospira bacterium HGW-Nitrospira-1 | reverse complement strand
GGCGATCTTCTTGCCGATAAGCCCGGATTTGCCCATGCCGGTGACAATAACCTTGCCCTTGCTGGCATAGATAATATCAACAGCATCCTGAAAACTGCTATCTATCCTTTCAATAAGCCCCTCGATTGCAGCGGCTTCGGTCTTTAAGACCTTTTTTGCTATATCAAGAATATTGTCCATATTATCCATCTATCCTTTTTCCTGTGGACGTCCACTGACATACTAAATTCCCATAGCCTTCAGCATCTCCATCTCTTTGCGCAAAATGGTATTGACGACTTTATCTAAATCCACGTTTTTCTTCAGCGCCTTCTTACTGTAAAACGTTTTTATCTCTTTATCGAGATATACCGGCATTTCAAGCTCTTCTATCGGCCTGTAAAACTTGCCCTGTTCAGCCCTGGAAAAATCATATTCTTTTTTCATGATCTCACTCTCCTTTCAACATATTGTCTTTCTTCATGTTTTGTAGCCTTCCTTGTTGAAATAATCCGCACAGATTCTTTACCTCGTATCTTCCTGTAAGTATGGCCCACTACAAGAATTTTGCCGTTTGGAATCTGCCCTAACGTAATCCACCTGTCTTCGTCTTCAGAATGCCCCTCATCAAAAAATGTCAGCATATATTTGTCGGCAAAGACATAACAGGCTTCAAGAAATGTCAGATTGTGTTTGTTTCTGTTTGCCTTGTCTTTTTCCGGGTCCCACTCAAATTTCACTTTTTATGACCTCACAAAATATATTACTTCAAATATTTATCCAATATCGCCGCCTTGGATAATTCGGGCATCCAGTCATCTTCGGCTGATTTTAGCCGGCAGTCAATTTTTCTTGTTTATCCATATGCCTCGAAACCCACATTCTCGTTCTGAATGAAATGTCTGATCTTCTCAACAGTAACCAAGGGATCATTCCTGTTCTATTTCACAAAATTCATTCCTTGCCTCAATTTCTCTAATAATATCATATTCCTTTATTTGATGGCGGCTTTTAGATAACGCATTGTTACGCCAATTTAGAAATGTCCGCTTTTCATTTTACCTAATCAGCCCCTTTTAATGAATTGCTTCCTAATTCCAGAAAAAGGAACTGGATTCTCCGGTCAAGCCGGAGAATGACAGAATAAATTTGTTTTGACTTTTGACGCCCTGTGCTCTTGGCACAGGGTTCTTCACGACCTTTTTGCTATATCGAGAATATAGAGTTTTTGTAAAGGCAAATTAATTTAAAAAAAGTGGCATTGCCTGGAGGTTCGGGTGCAGGTTTTATCGTCGGTGGAGATGTTCTTTGGTAAAGGATGGTAGTGGAAAATTCAGTCCGTCCACTTTTTCAGTCTCTCTATGCGTTTTTGTCAAGTTCAATAACTTTCAATCCTAAAAAGCTTATCCACCTGCGACAAGTTCGTGGATGCTTTTAACCACCCTGAGCATCTGTGGCAGCTCATCCAGCGGTAGCATATTAGGGCCGTCGCAAAGGGCCTCCCCAGGTTCCGGGTGGACTTCCATAAACAACCCGTCAACTCCGGCAGCAACAGCCGCGCGTGCAAGGGGCGCTGCAAATTCCCTCTGACCGCCCGAGCAGATCCCCTCTCCGCCGGGCAGCTGGAGGCTGTGTGTTACATCGAAGATAACAGGATAGCCAAATGAGCGCATAATAGGAAATGCCCTGATATCAACCACCAGATTATTGTAGCCAAAAGATGTGCCTCTTTCTGTTATAAAGAGATTCCTGTTCCCGATTGAAGTGAATTTATCTATAATGTTTTTCATGTCCCATGGCGCAAGGAATTGGCCCTTTTTGATATTCACTGCCTTGCCGGTCTTTGACGCAGCAAGGA
>PGYF01000156.1 GCA_002839535.1 Nitrospira bacterium HGW-Nitrospira-1 | reverse complement strand
CCCTCAGGTTTTTAAGCCTGTCTAGTAGATTAGTTCGCCCGGTCCGTTAACAGGATAGCCGTATGCTGAACGGTATCTTAGGCGTTCCGAGCAAGAGGAACAGCCTGCATTGACAAGGTTAGCATCAGGCTTCCACAGATTAAGATAAGGTCGGAGGATAAGATGAGCAAGCAGGTTATTTATGTCGGGATTGATGTTGGTTCGCAAGAGTTGGTGGCGGCTTTAGAGGGTCGGCGGCCGCGGAGTTTCAAGCACAGTCAGACCGGCATCAGGGAGATGGTTGCCTGGGCTGGGCGAATTGCCTCGGGAGCGATTATGCAATTTTGTTTGGAGGCGACCGGTGTTTACGGTTATTCGGTGGCTTGCCGGTTGTTTCGGGAGCATGGTTGCCCGGTTAGTGTCATCAATCCGGCCCAGATTGCCGCTTATGCCAGAGCTCAACTGCGTCGGACTAAAACCGACTTTGTCGATGCTCAAGTGATATTATCTTTTGCCGCCAGTCAGAAACCGCCGTTGTGGAAACCAGAATCGAACGTTCTGCGGCAGTTGTATCTTTTGGTGACAGAGGCCGACCGCATTCGCCAGGAGCAAACTCAATGGAGCAATCGCGAACATACTCGGAAGTATCAGGATGATCTTCCCCAAGTTATTAAACAAAGCCGAAAAGCGGTACAACGAACCCTGAAACGACAACTGGAAAAAATCGAAAAGGCAACCACCAATATCTGTAAGCAAAACGATGACATCAAACAACAGGTGGAACTTCTTTGCTCCATACCCGGTATCGCCGATCATTCGGCGGTTCGTATCCTGGCTTACGCCAAAAGTGCACTCTGGAACCTCGATCGCAGAGCTCTGACAGCTCATGCCGGGCTGGCTCCGGCTCACAAGCAGTCGGGCACATCGATCAATGGCAAGAGTCGTATCGCCAAACAGGGGGATCGAAGACTGAGAACAGCTCTCTTCATGCCGGCCGTAGTCGCCGCACATCACAATCCCATCTTAAAAATCTTCTATCAAAGGCTCTTAGAGAAAGGAAAACCGAAAATGCTTGCAATCGTTGCGGTTATGAAAAAACTACTGATGATGATCCGGGCAATGTTGAAAAACAATTTACCCTTTAATCCTAACTATGCCCTTGACAGTTAAGACGGTATCTAC
>PGYF01000155.1:1192-1980 GCA_002839535.1 Nitrospira bacterium HGW-Nitrospira-1 | reverse complement strand
ACAACCACCGGCTCCCCTCGCTTACCAAGGTTTTTTATACTTGCCTCAACGCCCTCACTAGCTGGTTTAACAACTTGTTTATCAACAACAGCTAACTTTTCGAAAACCTGAAAACTTACTTTTTTAGCCGGTTGTGCTGCTAGGCCCCCCCCCATCAACAAAGTAGGAACGAACAATTGGTCTTCTATTGGTACACTCGTGTCATACTGCTCCTTTGGAATACAATACGTTCCGTTTTCATCCAGAAAATTATTAACGGCATCGATTTTATATAGTTGATCATTTGTCTTAGCAACAACCAAATTTTTAAAGAAAGTTGGCGCAGCATTAACCCCGTTGCTTATATACAACTGAATCTTACTAACATCACTAGCAATAGCATCTCCTAATTCCGAAACAGATCTCCTAATACTAAAAATTTTTTCATCAATATAATCTTTTATAACATCACTAGCATTATTCCCATCCGGGTCAATATACATGACCGGATTATTGTTGGCATACACATAGTTATCCCCCATAGCATCAGGCGTGATGAACCTGGCCAGCACTGGGTCGTAGTACCGTGCGCCATAGTAGTAGAGCCCTGTATCGTCTTCCTCCTTACCTGTAAACTTGTATTTCGGGTCACTTCCACTTCCCGAATTATATGCATCTTCGCCATATGGTTTATAGCCAATCCTTCTCACTTCATTGCCTGAGGCATTGGTAATCCTGCTTGAGCTGCCTGCATAGTCCTGATGATACCAGGTCTTGACTCCGTCCTTGTCCTGGCAAACCTTCTGCCC
>PGYF01000155.1:0-1170 GCA_002839535.1 Nitrospira bacterium HGW-Nitrospira-1 | reverse complement strand
AATCATAGCCGTAGGTATTGCTCCCGGCGGTAATCATGTTCCCGTTGGCGTCGTAGGTATAGCTGGAACCGCCCGTTACGCTGGTTACCGCGTGTAGTTTGTTATATATATTGCCGCTATAGTTATAAACTTTACCGTCCTTGTTGGTGATCCGGTCAAAATTATCGTAGGAGTAACTCCCGGTTCCGCCGGCGAATCCGGCGTTGGTCTGCCCGGTCAGCCGGTTTAAGTCATCGTAGGTGAAGGTTTGATCCCAGGCCGTGCCTGTGTCGTCGATTTTGGAGATATTACCTACTTTGTCATAGGTATAAGCGGGTGAACTTAAAACACCGCCGGCGCCGTTTTTAATGGTCAGGGTGTTCAACCGGTAATTCCCGGCATAACCGTTATACAGATATTCGGTAAAGGCATTGCTGGGGTAGGTTGTCTTGGCGGTTCTTCCCAGGCCGTTATAGGTGATTGATGATACGATGTTATTGGAACCCGCATCGTTGAGGGTTTTGACCGCGCCGCCCAGATCGAAGGTGTATTCAGCCCAACCGCTGTCGCCAGGATATTTGATCTTTTTCAGCCTGTCCATGGAATCGTAACCGTATTCTGTGGTCTTGGCAGTCAGCCCGGTGATAATCTTTTCAGTCTTGATCACCCTGTTGCGGGTATCATAATAATTCTTGGTGTTGCCGCTTGAGTCGGTGACATATCCTAACAGACCTTTCATGCCGGCTCGATCGATCGTCCCATCCCCATTATCATCGCCGTCATAGTAGTAGCGGACATCCTGACCGGCCAGCGGGGTTTCGGGATAGTCTTTGCGCGTCACCCGGTTTAGGGCGTCATAGGTGAAGGCGATGGTTTTCAATTTGGCGTCGGTCTGGGTTTTAACGTTTCCGTTGGCGTCGTAGGTATAGGTCCAGGTTCCCTTATCCGTATCTTGGACTAAGGTTTGCCGTCCCAGCCAATCCCGTTCTACCCTGGTGGTAGGAACATCGGAATTGATTATCATCGTCACCTCATTATAGAAGGTCCTGACGGTGGTGGTGGAGTAGAGGGTATAGGGGCTGGGAGTTCCTGCGCCTCCGCTCGTGCAAACTTCAATCTTAAAGTAATCTATTCTCCCGGAATCTCCACCATATCTATCATAGACTTTTAAATACCAGTTGCGAGCTGTTG
>PGYF01000154.1 GCA_002839535.1 Nitrospira bacterium HGW-Nitrospira-1 | reverse complement strand
AGTAGGATTAGTATTTAGTTTAGTCGGTGCAGCTTCTGCAGGAAGCACTCTGGTATTTGGCAGTAGTGGGGATGCGGTTAGATTAGATCCTGCAGATGTAACCGATGGAGAATCCATCCAGAGAATGGATAATATCTTCGAAGGCTTGGTTGAATATGAAGCAGGTTCTGTATTAATACAACCTTGTTTGGCTACTTCCTGGGAGGCATCAGCAGATGGGACAGAGATTGTTTTCAACCTGAGAAAAGGGGTTAAATTCCATGATGGCACAGACTTTAATGCTGATGCAGTAGTCTTTTCTTTTGCCCGCCAGTATGAAACCACCCATCCTTATAATCAATATGGTGAATGGGCTTACTGGGGGTATATGTTCGGCGATGTAGATAGGATGGAGAAGATCGATGACTACACTGTAAAACTTGTCTTAAAAAGACCGAACGCCTCTATTATGACCAGTCTTGCCATGTTCACGGTTAATATCGTAAGTCCAACTAATGCAGAAAAATATAAAGAAGACGCCTTTAAACATCCCTGCGGTACCGGTCCTTTTAAATTTGTCGAATGGGTAAAAGATGACCATATCACCTTAGAGGCAAATGAAAATTATTGGAGGGAAAGAGCCAAGCTGGATAAATTAATCTTCAAAGTTATACCTGATCCTTCAGCAAGACTTATGGCTTTAGAAGTTGGCGAAGTCCAAGGAATAGAATATCCCAATCCTGCTGATTTTGACAGAATAATAGCAAACAAAGATTTGAAACTTTTAACCGAACCAGGAATGAATGTCGGGTATATGGCTATGAATACCGGATACGGATATATCGATGCCAATAAAAACGGAGTGCGCGATATAGATACAGAACCTCTGGTTAAAACCCCTGGATATTATGAGCCCCTTACCAATAAAAAAGTAAGGCAGGCAATTAATTTAGCTATCGATAAACAATCAATAGTGGATAATATTTATATGGGAACAGCAATTAAGGCTACAAATGGAATGCAAAAGCTAAACAATTATTAACCGAAGCAGGATATCCGGATGGCTTTGAAGTCACTCTATATGTAATGCCGGTATCCAGACCGTATATGTTTGATCCTCCTAAAATTGGAGAAGCTATCCAGAGTTATTTGGCTGCAGCGGGTATAACTGTAAAATTCTATCAGGTTGATTGGGGAACCTATCTCCAGGAAACTGAGGAAGGAAAACACCAAATGTGCCTTTTAGGGTGGACCGGTGATAACGGAGACCCAGATAACTTTATGAATGTACTGTATGGTGCTAATGCCTGTTCTATTGGTACTGCTGGTAACTATGCCTTTTATAATAATGAAGAGAATCAAGAATTACTTTCCGCAGCTTTAGCCACTTATGATGAGGAAAAGAGAGCAGCCTACTATAAGAAAGCCCAGGAAATGATCCACGAAGACGCCGGTTGGGTTTATTTAGCTCACTCAACCCAGAATGTAGTCTTTAGAACAAATGTAAAGGGTTATGTCCTTAATCCTACTTCCAGAAAATTCTTCTACCCGGTGTGGATTGAATAGAAAAAACTCTCTTGGTTTGAATTTTCATAAACGGGAAGGGGCGACTGAGTCACCCCTTCCCTGATGATTAAAAAGTATAATAATATAAGTGTGATTAAAAAGATGATAGGAATTAGTAGATGAAGTGGTATATTACTAAAAGATTATTAATGTTGATTCCAGTACTATTAGGAGTTTCAATTCTCGCCTTTTCTTTAATTCGTTTAGCCCCCGGTGACCCGGCAGTAACTATAGCCGGACAACATGCCTCTCCTCAGGTTATCAGTGCCATCAGAGAAAAATACGGGTTAGATAAACCTCTCACTACTCAATATTGGGTCTGGCTCAAACAGGTCTTGCGAGGAGATTTAGGTCGTTCTATAGTTTCGAATGAATATGTAACTAAAGAGATATTGGAAAGATTTCCTAATACAATCGAGCTTACTATGTTTGCCATGATTTTTGCTGTAACCATCGGTTGTATTGCGGGAATTATCTCTGCCTCGAGACAGTATTCGGTTTTTGACTACAGTTTTATGGGGCTTGCTATCTTCGGGGTGTCGATGCCTGTTTTCTGGTTGGGGATTATGTTGATGATGATTTTTGGGGTATATCTGAGGTGGCTGCCTATCAGTGGTCGGATAAGTATGATGATATCTTTCCAGCGCATTACCGGTTTTTATCTGTTGGATAGTCTTATTACCGGCAATTTTGCAGCTTTTATAAGTTCGCTTCGTTATTTAATCTTACCTTCTGTTGCTCTGTCTACTATACCTATGGCTACTATTGCCCGTGTAACCAGGTCAAGTATGTTAGAAGTATTAAGGCAGGATTTTATCAGAACAGAAAGAGCTAAAGGATTATCAGAGAGAATGGTAATCTATAAACATGCAGTAAGAAATGCTATGATTCCGGTAATTACCGTAATCGGATTGAATTTTGGTTTACTATTGGCTGGTGCAATCTTAACCGAAACTGTCTTTTCTTGGCCGGGAATCGAACAAGAGAGACTAAAACCCAAGAATTAGTAAGAAGACTTAAATATAATAAATCAGCAGTCTTTGGACTGGTTATTGTTATTATACTCATTTTATGTGCTATTTTAGCTAATTATGTTGCTCCTAATAGCCCTACTCCTTCTCCTCCGGAACTTTTCAAGGCTTTAAAACCGGGATTCTGGAGTGAAGATGGAGTAGAAGGTATGCCCTTAGGGGCTGATGGCCTGGGGAGATGTGTTTTAAGTAGAATTCTTTATGGAGCCAGAGTCAGTTTAACTGCAGGTTTTGCAGCAGTAGGAATTGCCATGTTCCTGGGAATAACCTTTGGAGTAATTGCAGGCTATTACGGTGGCTGGATAGATGCAGTAATTATGAGAATAGTTGATATTATGTTTGCCTTCCCAGCATTGTTACTGGCTATTGTAATTGTAACCGTTCTGGGTCAGGGATTGGATAAGGCAATGATAGCAATAGGTATAGTCTATACCCCTCAAATGGCGAGGATTATCAGAAGCTCGGTACTCTATATTAAAGAGATGGAATATATTGAAGTCCAAAAAGCAATCGGGTCGAGTGATGCAAGAATTATCTTTCGTCATGTCCTACCAAATAGTATAGCCCCGGTTATTGTATACGGCACCCTGATGTTAGCTACTGCTATTTTAGACTGTGCAGCTCTCGGCTTTTTAGGGTTAGGCGCTCAACCCCCCACTCCGGAATGGGGCGCTATGCTATCTAAAAGCTATTCTTATATTGTGAGTGGAGCATGGTGGGCAGCAACATTTCCCGGAATAGCAATATTATTATCTGTTATAGGCCTCAACCTATTAGGAGACGGTTT
>PGYF01000153.1 GCA_002839535.1 Nitrospira bacterium HGW-Nitrospira-1 | reverse complement strand
CTAGTACTCAGTCAGCATTGATATGTCGGATGATAGCCCCCATATGCTATATTTTTACATCGACATTAAGTATCACAATTGAAAAAGAAATACATAGTACGACTAACAGAAGATGAACGCACTTACTTGGAAAGTCTGATTCATACAGGAAAAGTGGCCGCTCATAAAAGGCTACACGCTGAAATACTGCTCAAAGCGGATATTAGTGAGTTAGGAAACAAATGGCTGGACAGACAAATAAGCGAAGCTTTTGGTGTTTCAACGCGTACAGTTGAACGAGTCCGGGAGCAACTGGTTCAAGGAGGCTTAGAGTCAGCCTTAAACCGGGCAAAGCCAATCCGCGTTAAAAGCCGCACGATTGATGGTGAGAACGAAGCCCATTTGATCGCGTTGAATTGTGGAGATGCGCCTGAAGGGCATAGCCGCTGGACATTACGATTACTTGGACAACAGATGGTTGAACTGGGTTATGTGGAAAGTGTATCACATGAAACGATCCGGCAAACATTAAAAAAAACGAGTTAAAACCTTGGCAAAATAAAGAGTGGTGTATTCCGGCTAAAGAAAATGCTGAGTTTGTTTGCGCTATGGAAGATACGCTTGAGGTTTACAAGCGAGCTTATGACGAAGCGCATCCACTGATTTGCATGGACGAAAGCAGCAAGCAACATATTAAAGACACGCGTGAGCCAATACCGGCAAAGCCAGGTACTGTCGCTCGGTACGACACGGAATATGAACGTAATGGCGTTAGTAATGTTTTTATGTTTTTTGAACCCGTGCAGGGAAAACGGTATGTTGAAGTGACCGATCAAAGAACAGCTGTTGATTGGGCGCATCAGATCCGTAACCTGGTTGATGTCCACTACCCGCATGCTAGCCGTATTACACTGGTCATGGATAATCTGAATACCCATACTGGCGCCTCTTTGTACAAGGCATTTGAGCCAAAAGAGGCGAGAAGAATTCTTGAAAAACTGGAAATACACTACACGCCCAAGCATGGTAGTTGGTTAAATATGGCTGAGATAGAATTGAGCATCCTATCGCGGCAATGTATGGATCGCCGCATTCCAGATCAAGAAACTTTAAAAAAAGAAATTTCTGCGTGGCAAGAAAAAAGAAACACTATCGCCCGTCCTATGGAATGGCGATTTACCACTGAGGATGCGCGGATAAAA
>PGYF01000152.1 GCA_002839535.1 Nitrospira bacterium HGW-Nitrospira-1 | reverse complement strand
TCAGAGGGCATGCTTGATGCGGGGGTCAAGCCGGACAATGACAGAATAAATTTGTTTTGACTTTTGACGCCCTGTGCTCTTGGCACAGGGTTCTTCACTGTCCTGTTGAATTTTGAGTTTTAAATTTTGAATTCCTGGCCCGGGACACAACTCCGCAGAACTTGACTTGAGCGTAATCATAGAGACAATCTATAACAGAATGAAATATATCAAATTGATAATAGAATACGACGGCACAAACTATCAGGGCTGGCAGACACAAAGGTCAGGGCTGACAATTCAGGATACGATAAGTAAAACTATTTCTGATATCACCGATGAACAGATAAAGCTCATCAGCGCAAGCAGGACCGATGCAGGAGTTCATGCACTGGGGCAGGTTGCGGCATTCAGGACTGACTCAGTGCTGCCGGCGGATACAATAAAGAGAGCCCTCAATGCAAAACTTCCAAAAGATATTCGCATCCTCGAGGCTGAAGATGTTGATTCTGAATTTCATCCGAGATACCGGGCGCTGAGGAAAAGTTATTTTTACCTCATTGAGAAAACTCAAAAACAGTCTGTTTTTCTTCACCGGTACGCCTGGAGAATTCCGGTAAGTCTTGACCTTGGCAGTATGAGCAGGGCTGCTGCAATTCTTCATGGTGAGCATGATTTTTCAGCCTTCAGGGGCTCCGGCTGTAGCGCGAAAACAACCGTCAGAACCATATATTCCATTACTCTATCCGGATATGATTCCATAGACTTTATGGCCGCAAAGATCCATGGAGACTTTATTAAAATACGGATCAAAGCGAACGCCTTTTTGCGGCATATGGTCAGAAATATCATCGGCACGCTCATTGAAGTGGGTAAAGGCAGGATAGCGCCGGAAAAAGTGGCCGATATCCTCACGTCATGCGACAGAAAAATGGCCGGGCCTACAGCCCCTGCCAAAGGCCTCTTTCTTGAAAAGGTTTTTTACCCGGTTAGAGAATCCGAGAAGGTCTAAAAGGGTTTACTGAACAAAAGGGTCATTTCATCAAACCTCTGCAGGTAGTCATCGCCATATTTTCAATCACCTCATGCCACGCCAAGCGAGATTGGACGTATTTTCGAATATATTGAAATGTTCTATAATAGAATCAGAAGACATTCAGTCCTGGGATATAAATCTCCAGTATCATTTGAACTGGAGGCTATGGCAG
>PGYF01000044.1 GCA_002839535.1 Nitrospira bacterium HGW-Nitrospira-1 | reverse complement strand
ATTTTTGATTTATGAGAGACTATTTTGATATTTTTTCGTATAGTTTTTTAAATGAGGCAACGATTCACTTTCATGTAGATTTTAGATGAGGCAATTCGATTTCTTGACAAATAAAAAGACATAATGTAATATCTTTTTAAGTTTAAAGATTATAACAATATGCTTTATAAAAATATGGTCATCACTAATCCAATTGACAGAGAAAAACCGCAGAAGCTGTACGTCCAGCTTTATTCCGTCCTGAAGGCAAAGATAGAAAGCGGAGAGTGGTCTGTAGGTTCCCAGATACCCACTGAAGAGGAGCTCTGCAAAATTTATGAAGTGAGCAAGGCAACAGTCAAGCTTGCTGTTTTAGAACTCGCGAGACAGGGCTATCTCAAGCGACAGCAGGGCAAAGGCACCTTCGTGTGCAAAAGGGTCATTTCTGAAGGGCTTACCATGCATACGAGTTTCAAGGAACTGATGCTTGATGCAGGCCTGGATTTTTCCACTCAGGTCCTCGCCAGGACGGTAATGATGCCAACGGACGATCTCGACGTAAAGCTCAACATCACGGCCGACACGCATGTTTTTTATATAAAGAGACTGCGGTCTATTAACGGCGAGCCTGTGCTGCTGCAGGAGGCATACATCCCCTGCCAGGCGTGTCCAACGCTGCTGGATGAGGATGTGGCAAATAATTCCCTCTTCGACCTCCTCGAAAAAAAACACTCAATAAAGATAACAAAGATAAAAGACTATATAGAACTCGCATATCTTACGGATGACGATGCCAGGCTTTTGGGGCTTTCCGGGGGCTCGCCTGCATTGGTGATGGAGCAGCAGTTTTACTCAGGAGAGTTCCAGGTAATGTACATACGCTCAATCAAGAGATCCGACAGGTTCAGATTCTTTATTGAGTTCGAAAGGAATGCCGCATAGGACGGCAGCAAGTGAAAATCTCAAAAAAAAGGAGGTGAGAGCTCATGGAAGGCATTAATCAGTGGCTTGTGGAATTGAACAAGAACAGTCATGTGTGGTTCGGAATAGTCACCGTTATAACCATGTCAGGATTGGGAGTAATAATTGCGGCAACAATAGAAGTATTATTCAAGCTCCTCGGAGTAAAAGGCGAGAGAATAGAGATTCATCATTAAGAGATTTTATAGGAGGACTAATGGCAGTCATTGTATCAAAACTTCTTCCGATCGTGGTTACTGTTGTTATGCTTGCTGCAATTATACTGCTTACGATGGGGGTTGGCTGGGCGTCAGGGAAACTTATTAGAAAAATGTTAGGAATAGGAGGAAATTAAGAAATGGACATTCCACTTTTAGGCATGATATATCTGCCGATCTCAGGCGTAGAGATAATGGCATGGAAGCTTATACTTCTCGGTTTTTGCGTTGGAGTTATAGGCGGCTTCTTTGGCGTTGGCGGTGCCTTTATGGTAACGCCGGCGCTTAATGTATTCGGCTTCCCTATGGCATATGCAATAGGGACAGACATGGCGCATATCGCGGGCAAATCAATAGTAGCAACCGCAAAACACAGAAAATACGGCAATGTGGACATGCGGCTGGGCCTGTTGATGATTGTCGGCACAGCAGTAGGCATAGAGCTCGGCGCCCACTTTATAATGTGGCTGGAAAAGGTTGGAAAGGTAGATGTTACAGTAAGATATACATACATGGTTCTGCTTTTCGGCCTGAGCAGTTACATGCTTTATGAGTATTTCAAGCTTACAAAAGGGGCCTCAACAGACAAGTCAAAACCAGTATCTGACGCGGGCACATCCGGCCTTGCATTAAAGATGCAGAGCCTGAAGATACCGCCGATGATACACCTCAAGGTCTCAGGATTTCATATTTCCATGTGGGTCATTCTCATAGTCTCGGCCTGCACAGGCTTTCTCGCAGGGTTTCTGGGGGTCGGCGGCGGGTTCATCAGGATGCCTTCCCTTATGTATGTAATCGGCTGCCCGACAAGAGTGGCTGTCGGCACAGACCTCTTTGAGATCGTTATTACCGGCGCCTATGGCGCATTCAGTTATGCGATGAAGGGAAGGGTTGAGCTTATAGCGGCAACTGTAATGCTTATCGGCGCAGCAGTCGGCGCACAGTTCGGAACACTCGCAACACAGTATGTGAAAGGCCTGAAGATACGCCTGTATTTCGCAGTTACCATGTTCCTTGCAGGAATTTCCGTTATATTCAAGCATATCGCGGGAACTTACAAGGCAGTTTATTCCTCGGACCTTAATGCATGGGTAAAAATAAATCCTGATTTCATTCAATGGGCAAAGGTGGAAGGCGCTGCCCTCTCCGCCAAGGTGCAGGTCAGGGACTGGATAATGATGAATAAAGCTGCTGTTAAAGGCTGGCTTGCCCAGCAGTCTGACGTCATCCAGCAGGCAAAGGCAATGGAGAAGATGTGGAATGATTATTCAGGCTATCTTATGCTCGGCGCGGCAGTTGGTCTCAGCATACTGATCATCTCAAAAATGCTTGCAGGCGTTAAGCTTGAAAAACAGCTCAAGGCCGGGAAAACAGGAGGATAGGATGAAAAAAATACTCGTTGGTATAGACGGTTCACAGGAATCAATCAATGCCCTTAAGTACGCTGCCAGGATGGCAAAACTCACAGGCGCTGAGATCCTTGGAGTAAATGTGATAAATGAACCTTCCTACAGGGAATACTACCGCGACCTTTCCGACAAATTAAAGGCAGAGGCAGAGGGGATACTGAAGAAGGCCGTGGCAGAGGTTGAAAAGGAAGGCGTCGCTATAAAGACACAGGTTGATGTGGGCTCGCCTGACGCTGTGCTTGCTGAAGTGGCAAAGGCCGATAAAGATGTAGTCATGATTGTGGTCGGCACAAGCGGAAGGGGAAGGGGTTCAAAGGTCTTTGCAGGCAGCAGGACGCATGCGCTTATAAATCATATAGCAACAGGACTTCAATGCCCGATTGTTGTTGTCCCGGGAAGCCCGAGGACTTTCTGAAGGAATCCTAAATAAAAATATCTGATGCCGGAGGTTAATACCAAACCTCCGGCGTCAGATGTTAAAAATATTCCTTTACGAACTCCTCGATGCGCCGGTCTATTAAGGCATCGTTGAACATGATCAGGTCTAATTGTTTGGTATAAACAGTCAGCTTGCCCAATATCTCACATTTTTTTTCAATGTCCGCCTGCTTGTATTTTGTCAGAGCGGCGCTTAGCACATCTTCAGTGACTGTTACCCTGAAACCGAGCCTCTCAAGTATCTCTGTTATAAACCTGAGCCTTCTTAATCTCCTGTCTACCGCGGCCCCGCCGCCTTTGAAAAAATATTTTATGTAATTATCATTTCTGTTTTCACCGGCATAGGCCTCCACCATGGAAAAATGATAGCCGAGTCTGATGCTGAAATTCATATAATTGCTCGCGATCAGCGCAAAGCTCAGCCGGCCCGCACGATAAAGCACAGTCTCCGATGTAGTGGCAGCAGTCGCCATCATCCCCAAAAAGCCCGTCACATCGGCAGGTCTTGGTTCAGGCCACGGTATGCTTAATAAGCCCTTCAGGAATACTGCGAATGGTATCGAGAGTATGTCCTCAGGGCCCGCGACTTTCACGCCTTCTTTAACGCCGCCGCCCATATCTATAAAATGGGCGTCAAGGGGCCCCTCTTTTCCCAGAGGAATCGTACCTCCGCTGCTGTCCTGACCCTTCCCAATCAGGAACATCTCGGTCATGGCCTTTTCGTGCGCGAATCGGGTTATATCATGAAAGGTCTTGCACTGTTCAGGCCTGAAGTTTTTATCCTCGGGATCAATCAGATTCAAGGGGACTATCCACTTTAACGCCTCATTGAGTTTTTTAAAGAGACGGGTGTCTTTAAAGGCGTCTTTCTTTATAGACGAATACTCAAGAAGCTCGCTGACCCTTCCGTCATAGACATTGCAGTTATAGGCGTCAACCGTTATCTCCTGCCCGTCCCTGATAGCGGTTGTCGCTGTTTCCGTATCGAGTATGGTCGGGACCCCGTATTCCCTCGAAAGAGACGCCATGTGTCCTGTTGCGCCTCCGATGTCGGTAATAATGGCGGCTGCCTTATTCATGACGGTTACGTATCTCGTGGAGGTATGTCCGGCCACAAGCACCGCGCCCTCGGGGAAATCCTTCAGGTCCGCCTCGTTTTTCAACACAAATGCCTTTCCATGGCCTATGCCCTTGCAGGCGATTATGCCCCTCTCAAGCAGGATGTTATAGCCTTCAACTCGCATGGGAACCTTCGCTTCACGCTCAACCTCCATTATTCTCAATGGTCTGCTCTGGAGTATATATATATGATCGTTATGATCGATCGCCCACTCTATGTCCTGCGGCTTGCCATAATAACCTTCCAATGCAGCGGCATAATCAGACAGGGCCTTTATCTGCTCATCCGTCAGGCATGGTCTGCCCTTCATTTCAGCAGGGACGAGACGTTCTTCAATGTCTCCTTCCTGATTACAGACGAGCATAGCGCGCTGTTCCGCAATCCGTTTCTCCATGATGTTGCCTGTCTTTCTCGATACGCTGTAATAATCAGGCTCCAGAGACCCGTCAACCACCGCCTTCCCGAGCCCCCGCACGGCATTGATGATTTTTATATTTTTTTCCGGGTCATTGGGGTCTATTGTATAAACAACCCCGCCCGCTTTTGCATCTATCATCCTTAAAACACCCACGGCCATAACGATCTCTTCTTCCGACAGCCCCTTTGTTTTATAGTAAAATATGGCCCGTGGAGTAAAAAGGCTGGCTACCACCTCTTTATATCTCAGGGAAATTAAGGCCTCGGGCACGTTGAGGAAAGTCGCATACTGGCCTGCAAAGCTGAATTCACCGTCCTCGAGAATCGCGCTGCTTCGGACGGAAACGCGAACAGTCGAAGAGTCACCCTCCCATTCATCCCCTCCCCTCAAGGGAGAGGAAACTATTTGGAGTTTTCCGTCTCTATTTTTCGACAATAGAGGCATTGCTGTATTGTTCCACGTGGAACATGAGAAAGCAGGAGACAAATAGCGCACAATTTATACAACGAAGATTTTTCAGGCGTGCTATAATACGTAAAATCCATGAATAAAATAATAGCCGTAGCAAACCAGAAGGGCGGTGTGGGAAAGACGACAACGGCGATAAACCTCGCTGCCTCACTCGCTCTTTCAGGGGAAAAGATCCTGCTTATAGACGCTGATCCCCAGGGGAATGCAACTTCAGGGATAGGTATTTCCAGAGATGAATTGTCATTAACGTTATATGATGTTTTGTACGGCAGATGCAGGGTAAGTGAAGCCCTGCAGGGGACTGCCATAGAAAATTTTTGGGTTGTTCCTTCGAGCATAGACCTGTTAGGGGCTGAGGTCGAGCTTGCAGGGAAGGACGGACGTGAAACGATCCTGACTGATGCGTTAACTGAAATAAAGGATGACTATCGTTATATTTTTATTGATTGTCCGCCTTCTCTGGGGATTCTGACCTTGAATGCGCTGGTATCTTCGGACTCTGTGCTTGTGCCGGTCCAATGTGAGTATTATGCGCTTGAAGGATTGAGCCTTCTTGCCCGGACTATCCGGTTGGTACAGGGGGCTTTCAACCCTGCCCTTGAGATAGAAGGTATTTTATTGACTATGTTTGATGTCAGAAATAATCTTGCGCACCAGGTTGCCGAAGAAGTGAAAAAGCACTTTAAAGACAAGGTGTACCGGACAATTATTCCAAGAAATATTTCCCTGGCAGAGGCGCCAAGCCACGGCAAACCGGTTTTACTCTATGATGTCAGGTCCAGCGGCGCCCAGAGTTATCTTGCCCTGGCAAAGGAGATGTTACGTGAAAACAGCATTAGGCAAAGGGCTTGACGCCCTGATCCCTGATAAGGGTGACAATATGGTAAATCTGGAGATTAATCGAATACTGCCGGGCAAGCAACAGCCCAGACGGGTCTTTCATGAGGGCGCGTTAAAAGAGCTTTCAGTTTCGATAAAAGAAAGGGGAGTCCTGCAGCCGATTATCGTTTCCAGAACCGGCGATGGGACATTCAACCTTATCGCAGGAGAGCGAAGATGGAGGGCGGCAATGCTTGCAGGGCTGAAAAAAATCCCTGCCCTTATTAAAAACGTGGCCTCCAAAGACGCCCTTGAGATTGCGCTGATAGAAAATATTCAGAGAGAGGACCTCAACCCTATAGAGACTGCCGAGGCCTTCAACAGGCTTCAGCAGGACTTTCATATGACCCAGGAAGGACTTGCCGAAAAGGTGGGCAAGGAAAGGGCAACAGTAGCAAACTATCTCAGGTTATTAAAATTGCCTGACGAAATTAAAGATATGTTATACAATGGCACGCTCAGTATGGGACATGCACGGGCCTTGCTTTCTATTGAAGGACGGCTGAATCAGGCAGAGGCGGCAAGAAAGATCATAAAAAAGGGCCTGAGTGTAAGAGAGGCCGAGAGGCTGGCAAAGAAACCCTCAAGACCGATGCAGGCAGCCGGCGATAATGACCCGCAGATCCAGCACCTTGAGGAAAGGCTGAAAAAGAGTCTGGGAACAAAGGTGCGTCTTATCCAAAAAAATAAAAAGAGCGGGAGAATCGAGATAGAGTATTATTCCCTGGAAGAATTAGACAGGCTTCTCGATATATTAATGCAATGAACAATATTTTAATTACAGGTCTGCCGGGCGCCGGCAAGACTACATTGATGAAGAAACTCTGCCTGATTTTTAAAGAGTTTAATCCTGCAGGTTTTTTTACTTCTGAGATACTGGAAAACGGCGAAAGAGTGGGTTTTGCAGTAGAAAATCTCAATGGTGACAGGAGAATCCTGGCCCATATCAATCTGAAGTCAAGATGCAGCATAGGGAAATTCAAGGTGGATGTTAAAGGCTTTGAAGATTTTATGCAGAATATAATGCTGAAAGAGAAAAAAACAGGATTATACATCTTTGATGAGATATGCAGGATGGAATGTAAATCAAAGAAATTCTCCAAACTTCTTGCCGATTTGCTGAACTCTGATAAGCCTCTCATTGCAACCATCCCTGATAAAGGCGCTCCATTGCTGAACGAGATCAGAAAAAGGGATGATGTAAGGATATTCGAGCTGACGTCAAGCAGCCATGAACATAAACTCAAGGAATTGACCATGGTTATACGGGACCTCTTGCTGGAATAATACACCACGGGCCACTCTTTATATGTCATCAAAAGTTAAAACAGGCCTTGATCGAGCCGAAAAATTCTGGCCAAAACCCCTCAAAAAAGCCTCTATCGGTCTCCTTGCACATCCTGCATCGATAAACACCGGATATGTTCACTCGTCCGAGATTTTTCTTAAAACAAAAAAATGTAAGCTCAGCGCATTATTCGGCCCGCAGCACGGCATAAAAGGGGAGACACAGGACAATATGATGGAATGGGAGGGGTTCCATGACCCTGCGGCAGGATTGTCTGTTTACAGTTTATACGGCAGAACCCGCAAGCCTCTTCCTGCAATGCTGAAGAATATAGACGCCATGGTTATTGACATGCAGGATGCCGGAGCGCGTTACTATACGTTTATCTGGACAATGGCCCTTGTTATGGAGGCGTCTCAGGAGCAGAACAAGGCCGTGGTTATTCTTGACAGGCCAAACCCTATAGGCGGTGATATGACAGAAGGGCCTGTGCTCCAGTCTGAATATGCATCCTTTGTAGGATTGCGCAGCTTGCCGGTCAGACACGGCATGACTATAGCGGAAATTGCGCTTTATCTGAAGGAGGTCTATTATCCGGCGCTTGACCTGTATATTATCAATATGGAAGGGTGGAAAAGGCAGATGTGGTTTGATAATACCGGCCTGCCATGGGTTCTCCCCTCACCGAATATGCCGACCCTTGAGACAGCAGCGGTTTATCCGGGTATGTGTCTGCTGGAAGCGACCAATCTCAGCGAGGGCCGTGGCACAACCAGGCCGTTTGAGATATTCGGCGCCCCCTTCATAGAGCCGGATATTCTTGTAAAAAGGCTCAGGGAATTCAGGTTGCCCGGGGTTGTTTTCAGGTCTCTTCATTTTCTGCCCGCCTTCCAAAAGCATGCCGGCAAGCTCTGTGGCGGCGCCCAGATACATGTCACGGAAAGAAAGAAGTTTAAACCGTTCAAAACAGCTGCCGCTATACTGAAATCAGTCAGGGAACTCTATCCGAAGGATTTCTCCTGGAATAAACCGCCATATGAATACGAAGAAAAACTTCTTCCCATAGACGTCCTTGCAGGTACGGACAGATTCAGGAAGGACATGGAAGCCGGCAAAGATATAAACGCTATGGAGGCATGGTGGAATAAAGAATTAAGCGAGTTTAACAGGAAAATAAGAAAAAAATACCTCATATATTCGTGAAAAGGATAAAAGTATTTATACCGGCAGCAGGATACGGGGAGCGGCTTAAGCCTATAACCGATCATATCCCGAAACCTTTATTGCCGGTGCTGGGAAAACCTGTAATCGAGGTTGTCCTTGAAAAGATTGCCCGCGGCCTCTATGTAGATTCCATCGGGATTAATACCCATCACAAATCTGAAATGCTCATTCAATGGCTGGATTCCTCCCCGTATTCAGGGAAAATTAAACTTTTTCATGAAAAAGCAATACTCGGCACAGGAGGGGCAATAAGAAATGCAGCGAAATTTCTGGGCAGTTCGGCATTTATTGTCCATAACGCAGACATACTTTCGGATATAAACCTCAAAACGCTTGTCAAAAGGCATTTTTTATCCGGAAATACCGTAACCTTGGCAGTTCACAACTATGAAGAGTTTAACAGCCTTTGGATAGACAGCGCCGGTATTTTAAAACACGTTGGAAAGGCTAAAAAAGGGCTGCCC
>PGYF01000151.1 GCA_002839535.1 Nitrospira bacterium HGW-Nitrospira-1 | reverse complement strand
GGCCCTTATTTTCAGCAAGGGCATCAAAGGTGCCTTGGTCAACGGTAAATCCGGTAAGGCTGTTGTTATCAAGCGTGATAGTAACCTTGTTCGCCGCAGTAAGACGCACATCGCCTTTAGGGGCGATAATGGTGCCAGAATTTGTCACATGAGCGCCAATCAGCGTCACATAACCGTTGTCTGCCGCAATAAGACTGCCTTCATTAACAACTGTGCCGGCGCCATCACCAGCAAAGCGGTATCTGCCTGCCATAAAGTCATCGTCAGAGATATTGCGGGTGGAGGCGAGTATCGCGCCTACATTCACCTGAGCGCCTCTGCCAAACAGGACACCGCTTGGATTAAGGATAAAGACCTGTCCATTAGCGGAAAGGCTACCCATAATCTGGCTGGGGTTCTGGCCTACCACACGGTTTAAAGCAATAGATGAGGTATTGGGCTGGTTAAAACGGACGCTGGCATTACTGCCGATGCTGAAGTCCTGCCAGTTGATGGCAGCCTTCTGGGTTGCCTGCTGGATAGTCATATTGCTTGCTGTCTGAGAGATCGCCGCCTGCCCTGCCGTTACCTGACCGCCGGTAGGCAGTGTCTGAGAGTCAAAAGCAAAGACTGGTGTGCCCAGCGGAAAGACCATCAACGCCGCAAGCATGATTGATACATTTTTATAAAGATTGGTCTGTCTAATCTTATTACTAAACATATTAATTGACCTCCTTAATTCATATTCCTTTCTTTTGAAGACCCTTATAATTTATAAAATAAGTATTATTTTTCGCTTCGCTCGAATATAATTTTTTTATATTTTATTTAAGTATATAATTTTATATAAGCAAAAAGTCTGCCAAGTCAACACATTTATGATCTCGGATGTCAATAGTGGACACCAATTCCTTCGAGCCACAATTCTCGTTTGATAGAACTTCTTCTCATAAGCAACAGGGAAACAGATAGCACAAACCTCGTTCGCCAGAAATCTCTATTGTAATCCAACTTTCCGTAAGCATGACAGGAAGTATTTTTAAACGAAAAAATAATAAAAAGACTTGGCAATAGGACCTCTACCCTATAAACTGTGCCACTTGTAATTAGAGTGCGGGCGTATAATAAAAACTCTAAACAAGGAGGCAGTGATGAAGAAGACGAGGTATACAGAGGATCAGATAATTGGTATTTTGAAGGAAGCTGAGGCGGGGA
>PGYF01000043.1:10204-14067 GCA_002839535.1 Nitrospira bacterium HGW-Nitrospira-1 | reverse complement strand
AGACTTTAAAAGAGGTAAAAAAGTAGAATTGGTTGGAGTAGATTTTACATGAGGCAACGAATATTCATTTCGTATAGTTTTTTAAATGAGGCAACAGGAGGAGAGGTGAAAACCCCCTCATGCATGCCGGCCTTTCCCGAGATATTTTTTTGCAAAAATACCTGAGGCTATAATACAGAGAATTCCTGCGCCTGTTACAGCATATGGCGTTCCTATGTTGTCTGCTACAGCGCCCATAATTGCATTTCCTATCGGCGCCGTGCCGAGAAAAACAAATGAATAAACAGACATGACCCTGCCCCTCAGTTCATCAGGGACAGAGACTTGTATGTAACTGTTGGCTGCTGCGAAATAGCTGACTATTCCCCATCCGCCAAACATTATTGCCGCCAACGAGACCGGAAATATTTTGGAGAATGAAAAAATAAACAGCGCTGTTGAAAAACAGAGCCCCGCAAAAGCCATAAATCCTGTTTTGTTTTTTATATCACCCGTTGCAGCGATGCCAAGCGCTGCAATCAAAGCGCCGATACCTGAGAAGCCTACGAGGAAGCCGAACCCCTTTGCGCCCTTATGGAAGACCTCTGCCGCAAAAACCGGCAGCAAACTGATATAAGGCAATCCTATAAGACTGAAAACCATTATCAGGAGAAACACATGGATTATTTCCCTGCTTCCCCTGAGAAAAGTTATGCCTTCCATGAATTCACTCAAAACACCCTGAGAGCCTATTTTTATTTCGCCTCTTGTCTGCATACTCGCAAGCGCTGCAATAACGGCAACAAAACTGGCTGCATTCAAAAAGAAACAGGCGGGTATTCCGAGATACGAGATTGTCAGCCCTGCTATCATAGGCCCGATTATCCTTGCGCCGTTGAAAGCTGCGGAATTCAGGGCGATTGCATTGACGATATGTCCCTTGCCTACCATTTCTGCAAGAAAAGACTGCCGTGTAGGGATGTCAATAGCATTTATCGTCCCGAGGAAAAAAGCGAGCAGCGCTACATGCCAGACAGTAGTTATCCCCATACTTGTCAGAACCCCCAGAATGAGGGCCGGAAGTATCGAGAGAGCCTGTGTTATCAGAAGGAGATTTCTCTTTGGAAACCTGTCTGCCATAACACCCCCGATAAGCGTAAAAAGAAGGATAGGGAGGGCATTGGCAGCCGCGACCAAACCCAGGTAAAAAGGAGACTTCGTGAGGCTGTAGACAAGCCATCCCTGGGCAACGGACTGCATCCAGGTTCCTGAAAGGGAGATAAGCTGTCCGAACCAAAAAAGACGGAAGTCTCTGAATGACAGGGCTGAGAATCTTTCCGGATTTGGCATGATATATATTAAAGCTTTTACGTAAATCCAAACAATCTTATGATAATGTTTTTTATTCCATGCAAAGTATAAATGCAGGCTCATTTGTATTTATGCTAAAATTAAAAATGTCGAAGATTGCGGCAATCTTTCTTTTCTTCATTATAATTATACCGTTGCATACTGCTTTTGCTGCCGTGGATAAAATAAAGGTGGTTGCTACGATTACGCCTCTTGCAGACTTTGCAAAACAGGTCGGCGGCGATAAAATTGAAGTAATCCTTTTGCTCCCCCCTGGAGCAAGTCCTCATACATATGAACCGACACCAAAAATCATTCGGGCAATATCCGAGGCAAAGATTTTCTTAAAAATAGGCACCGGCCTCGAGTTCTGGGCAGACAGGATAATAAAGACTGCTTCCGCCAAAATCAGTATCGTAGATTCATCGGCTGGAGTTGATCTCATAAAAGATACCCGACACAGCCATCACAGCGGCCATAACAACCATGGAAATGCCGACCCTCATATCTGGCTCGATCCCTTAATCTGCATGGAGATTATAAAGAAAATAGAAACTGCCCTATCAAAAGCTGATCCCTTAAATGCATTGTATTACCGGAAAAATGCCGCGGCCTATTGTGACAAGCTCAGAAAACTTGACAAAGAAATTGCGGACAAAACAAAATTATTCCGCAACCGGGAATATGTAACCTTTCATTCGGCATGGAATTATTTCTCCAGACGCTATGGGCTGAAGGTAGCCGCAGTCATCGAAGAAGGTCCTGGAAAAGAGCCCTCTCCCAGGCATATCAAAAAGATTATGGAGGAACTGAAAAGGTTCAATACGAGGGTGATTTTTGCTGAACCGCAGTTCAGTCCGAAGATTGCCGAGACAATAGCAAGAGAGGCCGGAGCGCAGGTGCTTTTTCTCGACCCTATAGGCGGACAGAAAGATAAGGAAACCTATATTGAAATGATGCAATACAATCTTGCAATCATGGCAAAGGCCTTGAAATGAAAATCGCCATAGATATTTCCAACGTATCGGTAACGATTTCCGACAAAGAGATACTGAAAAACATAAATATCTCTCTTGAAGAAGGGCATTTTCTGGGCATTGTCGGACCAAACGGCGGAGGGAAGACAACGCTGATAAAAGTCATACTCGGCCTTATCAAACCAACTTCGGGTTCAGTATCAATTTTTGGCGCCCCGCCTGATTCACTGATCCTGGGCAACGGTTTTTTCGGTTACCTGCCGCAGCATCAGAATATTGATCCGAATTTTCCTGCAACATCCCTTGATATCGTCCTGATGGGAAGATACCGGAAAGCGGGTTTTTTCAGATGGCCTGGACAAAAAGACAGGGAGATAGCAATGAAATACATGTCCATAATGGGAATAGAAAACCTCAAAGGCGCTCAGTACAGCCGGTTATCCGGAGGCCAGCAGCAGAGAGTATCAATAGCAAGGGCGCTTGCCGGAGAACCCAGGATACTCATTCTGGATGAACCCAGCACAGGCATTGATGTCGTGGGACAGGAAAATTTCTATCATCTTCTGAAGGGGCTCCAGAAAAAGATGAACCTTACGATACTTATGGTATCTCATGATATAGGCTCCGTTACCACGTATGTTGATGAAATATCCTGCCTGAATATCAAACTTTACTACCACGGCAACCCTCTTGGTGCGCTCAGCGATAAAGTCATGACGTCGCTTTACGGGAAGAACGTCGATCTTCTCATGCATACGGATGCATGTGATAAATGTGAAAGGTTGAGGCCGTAGTGTTTGAAGCCTTAAGCCTTCCTTTCATGCAAAAGGCTTTCATGGCCGGGATACTTGTCAGCATACTCGCCGGGCTGATCTCGGTTTTTATTGTCTTAAGAAAAATGTCCTTTATCGGCGCAGGAATATCCCATGCAGCTTTCGGCGGCGTTGCAATCGGTTTTTTTACCGGCATAAATCCTCTTTTTACAGCCATTGCCTATTCCATCATTGTCGCTATCGGCATAGAGTCCACTGCAAGAAAAGGCATGATATCCGAAGATCTCTCGATAGGAATCTTCTATTCCGTATCAATGGCGCTTGGGGTAGCTCTTGTGAGTCTTTCAAAGTCCTACAATGTTGATCTTTTCGGTTACCTTTTCGGAAATATACTGGCAATTTCACAGGCCGATATTGTCCTGACTGTTATTACCTTTGTGCTCGTATCAGGGTTTATAGTGATATTTTTAAAAGACCTTTTCCTCTCCACCTACAACAAAGAATTAGCGCAGATAAGCGGCGTTCCGGTAGTTCTTCTGAACAACCTCTTTCTGGTATCACTTGCTGTCTCTATCGTTATTTCTATCCGCATAGTCGGCATAATCCTGGTATCCGCCCTACTGGTCATACCAGGCGCAACAGCGCGTTTGTTCGCAAAAGGACTGCGTTCAATGCTCTTTTTATCATGCCTTGCAGGGGTTGCTTCTGTTATTTCCGGACTTTTTTTATCTTATGAATATGATATTGCGCCAGGCGCAAGTATTGTGCTTGCTTCAGCCTTTAT
>PGYF01000043.1:0-10156 GCA_002839535.1 Nitrospira bacterium HGW-Nitrospira-1 | reverse complement strand
TTTGTCATTCCGACTTGTTCGGAATCCTTCCGGAAAGATTCCGGCGATCCCTGACGCATGGATACCGGAGGGCCTTCGGATGGCTTACAGAACTGGCGGAGAGGCAGGGATTCGAACCCTGGGTGGAGTTGCCCCCACAACGATTTTCGAGACCGTCCCATTCAACCGCTCTGGCACCTCTCCATGTTTCGATAGAAACAATCACATAGAATATCATATTCATTATATCGGGGTAAAACCTGTCACGAACAAGGGGAATAGTTTAAAGGGCATGCATCAGTTATGTTACAGTGTGCCCCGGATGGTTTGCTTTATTGCCGTCGAAGATTCAGGCACTCTGTCATGAGTTACTGTTGTTCATCCGTTCCAGGACTTTTTGAACATCAGCCCATGTCAGCCACTTATCCTTTGGATTTCGCAAAAGATACGCAGGGTGAAATGTAGGCATAACAGGGACGCCTTTATATTCAAAAAAATTTCCTCTTGCAGCGGTTATCTTGATCTTATTGTTGTTCGTCAATGTCATTAAGGCTATCCTGCCGAGGGTTATAATGAATTCCGGGGCAATCACATCAATCTGTTTATCAAGAAAAGTCCTGCAAGATAAAATTTCATCTTCTTCAGGATCCCTATTCATGGGAGGTCTGCATTTGATTATATTGGCGATATAAACTGTTTCTCTCTTAAAGCCCATTTTTTCTATGAGGTTGGTAAGCAGCATGCCGGCTTCTCCGACAAAAGGCTCCCCCTGTAAGTCTTCATCTTTCCCCGGCGCCTCTCCGATAAACATTATTCTTGCATCTGCATTGCCTGTGCCGAAAACAATATTTTTTCTGCCTTGAGAAAGTTTACAACGCCGGCAGATGCCTATCTCTTCTCTTAAATGCATCAAATCGGCAATTTTTCCGTCAGCAGATCTGCCCGCAGCACCAAGAAGGGCTTTTGTAGAAAACGGCATACTGTCAAACCCCAAGGCTTGATAATACTCAAGCATTCTTTTTACATCCTGGATAACAGATGCTCTCTGATTATGCATACTTTCTGCTGAACGTAGTCTCAACGTTCTCCCCATTTGAGCTTTGTCCTGAGAATCTTAAAATAATCACGTTCTACAGGAATCAGCAGTTTTGTTTTGTATTTGGCCTTGTTTATTTCTATCACGTCATCCATCCCAAGAGAAAACCCAACCTGACCATCCAGCGTCAAAAAAACATCTCCGCCAGGCGATTTGATGCTAATTTCTATTTTAGAATTATCAGGCAATACAATAGGCCTGTTCGTTAGTGTATGCGAACAGATAGGAGTCAAAACAATACTTTCAAGCGTTGGATAAAGTATAGGACCGCCGGCAGAGAGGGAATGAGCGGTCGAACCTGTCGGGGTTGAGATAATCAGGCCGTCTGCCTTAAAAGTTGTAACATAAATATTGTTAATGTTTGTTTCCAGATCAATGATTCTCGCAAGGGCGCCTTTGTTTATAACAACATCGTTGAGGACTGTATATTCTGCTATTTTCTTTCCATTTCTGTGAATTGCGGCGGAAAGCATCAGTCGTTCTTCAATCTCAAAACCATCATTAAGCATTTTGTCGACAGCGCTGAAGACTTCATCCCTGTTGACCTCTGTGATAAACCCAAGACTTCCGAGATTAATCCCCAAAATAGGGACGCCTTTCTCAGCCACTAATCTGCTGACTTTGAGCATTGTCCCATCCCCGCCAAGGACAAGGACCAGGTCAACAAGAGAGGCAATTTCGTCCCAGGAAAAACCATTGATGTTGAGGGCTGCTGCTGTATCAGCGTCAACAAATGTTTCGCATCCTTTTTGTCTTAACAGGGGGAGAAGTTCCTTTAATATTTCCTGCGGTTCTTTTCTCCCTGGTTTACAGATGATCCCAATCTTTTTCATTTTTACCTTCAATAGTAATATCTCTCACATCATTCCCCAGGTCGGAAATCGTTACCTTTAAAGAATCTTCGGGTAATTCACCTTCCGCATGATCTGCCCATTCAATAACTGATATTGATTGAGCTCCGATGCAATCCCATATGCCGGTGCTGTCCAGATCAACGCCTCCGGATGTCCGGTAAAGATCAATGTGGAAAAAAGGGGGATTGCCCGGATATTCAGTAATTATGGTAAAACTGGCGCTTGTTATATCTTTTCTGTCTATCCCCAGGGCACGGGCGATACCTTTCACCATCGTTGTTTTGCCTGCGCCAAGATCGCCATATAGTCGCACGATATTTCCTGTTTTTAATTTCCTGCCTATCTTAAACCCTATCTCTTCAGTAGCCTCAGCGCTGTTGCTTATCGCCTTCACCCAGTATGCCTTTTATGATATCGATTTTGCCGATAATGCCTGCAATTTTACCTGAACTGACTACAGGCAGGAGATGTATATTTTTTTCCGACATTATTGTTGCTATATCCTGAAGTGTGGTATCAGGAGAGACTGTAACCACCTCTCTTGAGCATATCTCTGAGACTTTTGACGCTGACATTCTTCGTATTTCTTCTTCAACGCTGCCGAAACCTCCCAATGGGATCAAGGCGTCAAAAAGTCTTATCATGGTTGGAATATGGATACGTTTATTCTGATTTACCAGGTCGTTTTCAGTAACAATTCCAAAAATATTGTTTTCCTCATCGAGCACAGGGGCGCCGCTGATATTCTTTTCCATAAACAAACGTCCAAGAGTTTCAACGGACATATCCTTTGTGACCGTTACAACATTTTTATTCATAATGTCCCTGGCTTTCAGCATACACATCTCCCTTTTTTCTTTAATTTTAACATGTTATAAAAAGAATTTGCAGTGGAATGTTAATGAGCCTATGCACTTTTTTTAAGGCGCATGAAGGCCTCCGGAATCTTTTCAATAATATCCGTTGCAATAAGCGAGTGCATACCCTTTTCCGAGGCTGCGACGTCTCCTGCAAGACCGTGAAGGTAAACGCTCAAAATTGATGCATCTAAAGGGTTCAAGCCCTGAGCCAGGAAGGCTGCAACTATTCCCGTGAGTACATCGCCGGCCCCTGCTATAGCCATGCCCGGATTTCCGGTAGTATTTATAAAAGCCCTTCCCTCGGGCTCGGATACAATAGTTGGGACGCCCTTAAGTATAAGATACGTCCCTGTTTTTTTTGAGAATGACACCGCTGTATTTACTCTGTCTCTCTCGATTTTTCTCTTCATCTCATTCCACTCAATCTCTGCGCTCCCCGTATCTTTTATATAACCTTTTCCGAGAAGTCTTGCCATCTCCCCTGTATGCGGTGTAACGATCACAGGAGCCTTTACTTTTAAAAGCGCCTTCGTATGACCGGCTATTAAATTTATTGCATCTGCATCGATAACCATCGGCGTTGTAACAGACACAAGGAGCGTCATTAATAATTTTGTAATATTTGGGTCAGATGACATCCCGGGCCCGATCGCCAGCACATCGGCTTTTTTACTTAAAAATTCCATAATACCTGAGGAGGCCTCTTTGGAAAGAATTCCATGACCGTTATCCGGTAAAGGCAAGACCATTTCTTCAGTGACACGTCCCTGAAAAACATTCACAAGCGTTTCAGGAACGCCTATGGTTACCACGCCTGCACCAGATCTGAGGCAGGCCTTTGCCGCCATTAAAGCAGCGCCTGTCCTGCCGATTGATCCGGCTATGAGCAAGACATGGCCGTAGTCCCCTTTATGCGAATATACTGGCCTTTCGGGCAATAAAAAAGCTGCGTCTGTTTGTTCGATAGTCTGTGTCTTCAGTGATTCTGAATGCAAAAGTTCCTGAGGGAATCCAATATCTTCAACAAACAAATGACCGGTATGTTCTGCTCCTGGATACAGCAGATGTCCGATTTTGGGAAGACCGAATGTTACGGTATAGTCTGCCGACACTGCTTCACCTTTAATCTGTCCGTCATCTGAAGATATGCCTGAAGGGATATCAACGGAAACAACCCAAACATCCGACCTGTTGAGAAAGGCTATTACCCCTGATAGAGGCGGCGTCACAGGTTTATTCATGCCTGTACCCAACAAAGCATCGACTACAATAGCGCCATGGATATCCTTATCAGTTACCGCAGTTCTAAATTCAACAGGAACCCCTAATTTTTTTGCTGTCCTGTACTGCGCGAGACAATCAGCGCCCAATCTATCTTCTTTCGCCATTAAAATAACTTTGACGTTCCACCCCCAGTTATACAGGTTTCTGGCAATAACAATCCCGTCTCCTCCGTTATTCCCTCCGCCGGCCAAAACAATGACCTTTTTCTTATCAAATAACTCTCTGATCTTAACCGCAACAGCAAGGCCTGCCCTTTCCATAAGAGTTGAGCCGGGAATCCCGTATTTTTTAATGGTCTTTTTGTCAATGCCGCGCATTTCTTCAGCAGTAACGACCTTCATTTTCCCCTTCTTTCCAGACATTTGTTTTTGTTGATAGACACATCATTGCTCAAGCACCACGCAGGCAACTCCATACTCCTGTTCATGACTTAAGCTTACGTGCGTACACCTGATTGTATTTTTATCAAAAAAAGTTCGCAGGCTGCCTGATACATTAATGAAAGGACGTCCGTCCTCATGATTCAGGATTTCGATTTCTTTTAATGCTATGGGAACCGAGTCGCCAACTGCTTTAACAAGGGCCTCTTTTGCAGCAAATCTTACGGATAGCGAAGGATAGGGATCTTTCTTTTTATGTGCGTAAAGGATTTCGTTTTCAGTAAATATCCTCTCAAGGAACTTCCTGTTCCATCTGCCGACAGCGGTTTTCATCCGTTCTATTTTTACAATATCAATCCCGATGCCGTATATCATAATTTTATTGACATACCGGGCGCCTAACTGTTCACCGGGCGCCTGTCATAAGTATTAATCGCTGCGTTAATCAAATCTTTCATTTCCCTTACCGCCCTCTCAATACCAACCAGCACGGCCATTGAGATTATGCTGTGTCCTATATACAAGCCTCTTATGCCTTCAATTTCAGCTATTCCTGATACATTCTGATAATTAAGTCCATGCCCGGCATGAACAATGAGATTGATATCCCTTGCCTTTAAAACAGCTTTTTGTGCCTTTAAAAGCTGCTTTTCACGAAAGCCGGTTTTTTCGTTCGCATACGCGCCTGTATGAATTTCAACGATGTCAGCGCCTATTTCTTTAGAAAGCTCTATATCACTATCTAAGGGATTGATAAAAAGACTGACTTTTATTCCGCTTCCCTTCAGGCGCTTTATGGCCTCTTGTAAGGCTTTCTTGTGTGATTTGACTTCCAGTCCGCCTTCTGTTGTAAGCTCTTCTCTCTTCTCAGGGACTATTGTAACAAGATCCGGCATCTTTTCCAGCGCTATCCTTAACATCCCGGCAGTAGCAGCCATTTCAAGATTGAGTTCAACAGAAACGATTTTTTTCAACAGGTCAAGGTCTCTATCATTAATATGCCTTCTGTCTTCTCTCAGGTGAACAGTTATGCCGTCGGCTCCTCCGAGTATGGCAAGGGTCGCCGCCATTACAGGATCGGGTTCTATTCCGAGTCGGGCCTGCCGTAAGGTTGCAACATGGTCAACATTAACGCCCAGTATCATGTATCCTCCATATTAATCTCTATTCTTTTCTTCCCTAACATATCCTTGGTAACTGCTCTCCTGAGAGCATATCAATTATTCTGGCGCCGCCAATAGCTGTTTTGAAAAGAACAGTCTGTTGCGGCGTTTCAACAACTTCTCCTATAATTGCCGCTCTCTCTCCTGTTTTTGTGGTCTTCATTTTCTCAACGAGAATTTCTGCAATGTCTTTATCAACAATCGCAATCAGCGCCCCCTCATTTGCTACATAGAGGGGGTCCAAACCAAGAAGCTCGCACGCCCCTCTTACAGCAGGTAAAACCTCAATGGCCTCTTCCTCTACTATGATACAATAACCGGACTCATTTGCGAACTCCTTTAAGGTGGTCGCTATCCCTCCCCTTGTCGGGTCTCTCATTGCATGAATCTTTTTAGTCTCCCGGAGCATGACATCAACAAGACTATTTAATGGCCGAACATCACTGCAAAGTTGAGGTTCAAAGCTGATACCGCTTCGCTGGGCCATAACCGACATCCCATGATTTCCTATGGAGCCGCTCAGAATAACTTTATCTCCAGGCCTGATATTCCGGGGAGAGATATCAATCCCATTCTCAATAACACCAATACCTGCGGTATTGATAAATATCCCGTCCCCCTTCCCCCTCTCTACAACCTTGGTATCACCTGCTATAATCTTCACTCCGATCTCTCTGGAGATCGCCTGCATGGAATCCAGTATTCTTTTCAGGTGATCAAGGGGAAATCCCTCTTCAATGATAAAGCCTGACGTAAGGTAAAGAGGTTTGGCGCCGGCCATGGAGAGGTCATTGACCGTACCGCAGACCGCAAGCAGCCCAATATCACCGCCCGGGAAAAAATACGGGGAGATGACATAAGAATCTGTTGTAACCGCCAGCCTGCCGTTGGGCAAGTTGTCTATGACAGCTGAATCATTCAAAGACTTCAGATCAAAGGCAGGCGCAAAATAATCTCTAATAAGCCGGTGCATCATGTAGCCGCCGCTGCCATGGCTTAATTGAACCAATGGAGTATTATTACCCATATGCTATACGATCCTGATTCCCATATATCTATAGTATGCCGCGCAACTGCCCTCAGAACTCACCATGCATGCCCCGACCGGCTCCTCAGGAGTGCATGCCTTACCAAAAAGACCGCAATCAACAGGCAGTTTTATGCCTTTTAAAACATCTCCGCAAGAGCATGCCTCAGGTTCTTTCCCCTCAGGGACGTCAGGATTCAGGACAGATAGAATATCCCTATGCTTAAATCTGCTTCTCAGTTCAAGTCCGCTTCCAGAAAGAACTCCAATCCCTCTCCATTGAGCATCCGAGGGTTCAAAATATTCATTCATAATTGAAACTGCCTTGAGATTGCCCTCATCTTTAACAACCCTTGTATATTGATTTTCTACCAGCGCCTTTCCATTTACGATTTGTTCCAGGATCATCATGACGCCTGTTAAAATATCAATAGCGTCAAAGCCGGTAATGACTGATGGTTTATGATAATCCAATGCAATAAAGTTGTAAGGCGCTTTCCCGATAATAGCGCTTACATGACCCGGCAGAATAAAACCGTCTGCCAAAACGTCTCCGGAATCAAGCAATGCCTTTAAGGCCGGGGGTATGGTTTTATGGACGGAATAAATATAGAAGTTGTCTATGCCGGCATGTTCGGCTTCGGAAATCGTCCCCGCCACCAACGGAGCTGTTGTCTCAAAACCCGCGGCAAAAAACACAACCTTTTTGCCTCTATTGTCTTTTGCGATTTTTAAGGCGTCTAAAGGAGAATACACAATTCGTATATCGCTTCCTTCAGATTTGGCATTGGACAATGATTTACCGCCGCCCGGCACCCTCATCATATCTCCAAAGGTCGTAATAATAACATCCTTATGCCTTGAGATTGCAATAATCGTATCTACAGCCCTGATAGACGTCACACAGACAGGGCATCCCGGTCCGCTGAGGAGTTTAATCCCCTCAGGCAATAAATCCCTTATCCCGTGCCTGCATATCGCAACCGTATGCGTTCCGCAAACCTCCATCAGCCTGACAGTCCTGTTGATGGCGCTTTTCAGTTCCTTTATTTTATGCGCCACTTTATTGATCACAATGTTCCCGCCCTGATCCTTTCGCGTACGATATAAGCCTGCCCCAGGGATATGCCTGCATCATTGCATGGCGCTATTTCATTTACATACACACTCAATCCTTCAGCGCTTAAGCTGTCCATGACCTTCCCAAGAAGATAAACGTTCTGAAACACGCCGCCGCTCAAAATAACTTTCCTTATGTTACCGGCTAATGATAGCTTAAGGACGACAAAAATTATAGCGGAAGCAACAGCGTTGTGAAATTTCGTAGCAATGATGCGTTTGTCGGTGCGTCTTTCCATATCCTCGATAATTTTCAGGATTGTGTGTGAGAAGTCAATTTCAACGGGATCTTTAGGGCTGATTACTACAGGATAATCTTCATGCATCCTGTCTATTACCATGGATTCGAGCGCTATGGCAGCTTCGCCCTCAAAGGTGTTCTTATCACAAATCCCCAGCAAGGCTGAGACAGCATCAAAGAGCCTCCCTGCGCTGGAGGAGAGAGGAGAAAATTTCCTGTCTGATGCAATTGTTATGATTCTTTCGACAGCGTCCTTTCCATGCCTTTTGATAAGTCCTGTCGGTCCTATAAAATCCATTATTTCACCGGCTGCAGCTTCTTTTAAATAACTTATAGCCATTCTCCACGGTTCTCCGGCTGCCGGCTCTCCTCCGGGCAATGGGGTGTATTTAATATGACCCGCCCTTTTATACCCGTCAATATCCGCCAATAAGAATTCCCCGCCCCATAATAGACCGTCGTCGCCATAACCGTTTCCGTCAAAAGCAACACCGATGACTTTTTCCCTTAACCCGTTTTCCGCCATGACTGAACCTATATGCGCATAGTGGTGCTGAATGCCGTAAAAAGACAGTGAGGAGTGAGGAGTAAGGAGTGAGGAGTTTTTTGTTTCTGCCTGCCGGGCCAGCGCCCATTTTGTTGAAAGATAATTGGGATGCAGGTCATATGCAATTGCAACAGGGTTTACCCTATAAACTTTTTTTAGATTGTTGAGGCTCTCTTCAAAAAATTTTACAGTTTCGTAATTTTCCATATCACCAATGTGCTGACTCAGTATTGCATAACTTCCTTTTGTAATCGTAAAGGTATTCTTGAGATCAGCCCCGCAGCCAAGGACGTCAGGGCCGTCTTCGGGCAATGGTATAGGTTCCGGAACATATCCGCGCGAACGGCGGATAAAGTTATGCATAAGGAAGGCATCAGCAATATGCGAAAGTTTCAGGCAGGCTTCTTTATTATCATGAATGATTGGCTCTTCAGCAATATTTCCGCTCGTCATAACCAGGGCGTCAAAATGAGCAGGATAACAGAACAAAAGATAATGCAGCGGGGTATATGGGAGCATAAAACCGATATGTCTGTTATTTGGAGCAATCTCCTCCGGCAGCGCCAAATCATCACGCTTCCGTAAGAGGACAATAGGTCTCCTATAGGAAAGCAGCGCCTTTTCCTCATCTTCAGATACAGTGCAATACTTCCGTATCGCAGCGATATCAGGCGCCATTAAAGCAAACGGTTTATTGTTCCTGCGCTTCCTTTGCCGCAGTTTCCTGACAGCTTCGCTGTTTGTTGCATCGCAGGCTATATGAAATCCACCTATGCCCTTTATTGCAACAATACCGCCCTGCTTTAAAATATTTATAGTTGATTTGACAGGATTTTCTTTTTCATAAATTTTGAATTTTGAATTTTGAATTCTAAATTCTAAATGCGGCCCGCATTTACAGCAGGCATTTGGCTGGGCATGGAATCTCCTGTCTTGGGGGTTGTGATACTCAGCCGCACATTCTTTGCACATCTCAAAGATGTTCATCGTTGTATTTGCCCTGTCATAGGGGACTGTCTTTGTTATTGAGTACCTTGGACCGCAGTTAGTGCAGTTTATAAAAGGATAAAGATAACGCCTGTTTTTCCTGTCAAGAAGCTCAGCCAGGCAGTCATCGCATATTGAGACATCTGGAGACAGAAGGGTAAATCTGCCTGTGCCGGAACTTTCCCGTATCGAAAAATCAGGGAAACCAAAAGATTCCCCAGGAGAAATATCTATGCTCATGATCCTGGCCAATGCCGGGGCTTCTCTTGTGATACTTTCGATAAACAGATCAAGGTTATCGCCTTCGACAGTCATCACAACGCCGTCCGAGGTGTTCGTTATAAACCCCTTTACATTTAATTCATGAGCGAGATTGTAAATAAACGGCCTGAATCCAACACCTTGAACAATCCCCTTGATTGAGATATTTAAACATTCCATCCCTGATTTCATAACTGTTAGTATACCGAAAGAGCCAATGGAAACGTCGGTTTTGCATTTCATGCCACATTTATAATCAAGTGAAGAACCCTGTGCCAAGAGCACAGGGCGTCAAAAGTCAAAACAAATTTATTCTGTCATTGTCCGGCTTGACCCCCGCATCAAGCATGCCCTCTGA
>PGYF01000150.1 GCA_002839535.1 Nitrospira bacterium HGW-Nitrospira-1 | reverse complement strand
GGCTTTGGGACAGAATTCCTCATTAATCTTTGACGATGATCACATAAGCCCTTTTTCCGATGTATTTTTTTGGGACGTCGAGCTTTGCCGAGTTTCCGAATGGCGTCACTAATTTTTCGTATACTGTTTCCACACTTTCGCTAAGTTCAAGTTTTTCCCGGTCAACGCATATCTGGTGCATAATAAGGATATCCATAGATATACTTATATACCTTTCGGTGCATTACATTTACGATGAGGATAACCGAGAAAACCATACCTGGGCTGCTGGATGCACTCGATAGCGTGAAGAAGGAACTATCCGAAAAGGAACCGGAAAAATATCCCTTCGGCGAGTGGGAAAGAAAGAGGGCTGTCGTAAAAGAAAGGCTGCGAAACCTTCCCGATTACGTGGGACGTGCAGCCGGGATGATAAAGATCGTAAAAGGTCCCGGACAACCCAAGAAGATGGATCTTTCAAAAAGGACATTGCTTTTCATCTTCGCCCGTATGATGGACAAGAGCAACCGGGATATGGAATACATGCTCAACATCTTTGGGCCGCTCTTCGACGTCGATGTGAGCTACAAGTATATTGAAAGGCTCTACTCGGACGAAGAGGTTGAGATGACTCTGCACAACCTCCTCATACTTCTACTGCAAAACGAATCCGTATCGGGCAATTTCTCGGGGGATGGAACCGGATATACGCTCTCCGTTGCCCGCCACTACAGAACGAATCCGGAAAAGAGCGGGAAGAGGGGTTACCTCTATGCTTTTCGGCTAATCGACATCGATACCGGGCTCTATGTCGCGCTTGGTTATTCGAGCAAGTCTGAAATGGACGCATTCAACAAGGCGATGAAGATGCTTGGTGCGTTGGGAATAAGGATCGATTCGATTTCTCTCGATAGATATTACAGTTCTCGAAAAGTGCTTCAAATATTCGATAGAGAAACATCGGTTTACGTAATACCTAAGAAGAATCTCTCGAATGTCGGATGTTATTGGGCAAAAATCCTCAAACGCATAAGCGAAAATCCGGAAGAATACGTCCGGAGATACGCCAAAAGGAATCTAAGCGAAAGCGGTTTTTCGGCAGATAAACGACGGTTCGGTTGGAAGATACGACAGAAAAGGGATGACAGGCGAGAGATGGCGATATTCTCTATCGGATTGCTCCACAACATTTTTACTGTAAAAGTGAAGGTGGGATAATTCTGTCCCAAAGCC
>PGYF01000149.1 GCA_002839535.1 Nitrospira bacterium HGW-Nitrospira-1 | reverse complement strand
TTGCGGCAGAGCTCAATTATCGGAATCCCCGCCTCAGCTTCCTTCAAAATACCAATTATCTGATCCTCTGTATACCTCGTCTTCTTCATCACTGCCTCCCTGTTTAGAGTTTTTATTATACGCCTGCACTCTAATTACAAGTGGCACAGTTTATAGGGTAGAGGTCCAAGGCAATAAAATCAAATATGCCGATGATTGTTGATTTAACAAGACGAGACGATTCTGATAATATCTAACTAATCCCACCCGCCACCCAAATTGAGGTCCCGCCGTCCGCTCGCAAAAAATTCTGGCCGTCCAATCAGGCGGGCGAAAAGGAAGGGGGTTGGGGGGAATTCCGCTTTTCCTTTGCGAAATCAAATTGAGGCCAGTCCCGCCGCCTTGCTTTTCAAAGCAGAACACCACAGAAAAATACTCTTTTCATTAGAAGAAAAAGAAATCGGGCGCGCGCAAAATGAAAAGAGCAAAGAGTATTTTTCTGTGGTGTGGCGAGCGGAGCGAGCGGTGGCGGGGCTGGCTTCCTTAGCTGGCGGAGGGGGTGAGATTCGAACTCACGGTAGAGTCGCCCCTACAACGATTTTCAAGACCGTCGCCTTCAACCGCTCGGCCACCCCTCCGGAATTGATAATTATAACAGAAACAAAAAAATTAGTTCTTTCTCAGGTCAAAGACCTCTTCCCATTTCCGCTTGAACTCTCCGAAGGTACTCTTTTCAATCGCCTCTCTCATATTTCTGAAAAAGGTCTGATAAATTGAAAAATTCCTGCAGGTATAGCAGTCGCAGTCAGGGTCAAGGGGACCACTGTCATACTTAAATTCTTCTCTTTTGATGCTTATTCTCCCGGCGCTGGTGAAGAGAGTGCCATTTCGTGCATTCCGTGTCGGCATGATACAGTCGAACATATCAAACCCTGCATCAACAGCTTTGAGCATATCGCCGAAGTCGCCTATTCCCATGAGATATCTCGGTTTGTCCGGCGGTAGAAGCAGGCCGTTAAAATAGATGATTTCATGCATTTCTTCCTTGGGCTCTCCAACGCTTACCCCTCCTACAGCATACCCATCAAACCCGATGCCCAGGATTTCCTCTGTGCTTCTTTTCCTCAAATCCTTGAACATTCCGCCCTGGACAATCCCGAACAATGCCTGACCGTCATTTTGGGCCGCTTTGCACTGCCTTGCCCACTCGGTTGTCAGTTCTACGGATTTTGAGGCATATTCATGTGTTGCAGGCCAAGGGATGCATTCATCAAAGACCATGGCTATATCAGAACCGAGGATGCCCTGAATCCTCATTGCTTCCCGGGGGCCGATAAAGTGAAGCGAACCATCGATATGAGACCTGAAATGAACGCCATTGGGTCCTATCTTTCTGAAGGCTGAAAGACTGAATACCTGGAACCCACCGCTGTCGGTCAGAATAGGTCCACCCCAGTTCATGAATTGATGGAGTCCTCCCAAGCGTGAAATCACGTCCATCCCCGGCCTGAGATACAGATGGTAAGTATTACCGAGGATGATCTCAGCCCCAAGTTCTTTTATCTCGTCAGGGGACATCGCCTTTATTGTCCCGTGTGTCCCCACCGGCATAAAGGAAGGAGTATTGATAACCCCCCGTCTGGTTCGGATAACCCCTCTTCTTGCTGTCCCGTCTGTTGTCAAAATTTTATAGTCCATGATCCCTTTACTTTTCCTTATGAAATCTGATTTAATGTTAAATTATTTATTATACGTAAAAGTAGAGTTGAATCAAAGGTCAGTTTTTTTGAAATTACTTTTCAACTTGCCTTGACAAAAGTAAAATAGGTCAGCTATATTACTTGCTCGTTCTTTGAAAACTAAAAAAGGTGCGTAGCGTACTGTTAAAGTATTTTGAGTAATCAGTATCAAATGAGAGTTTGATCCTGGCTCAGAACGAACGCTGGCGGCGTGCTTAACACATGCAAGTCGAACGGGCCGGTGCGA
>PGYF01000148.1 GCA_002839535.1 Nitrospira bacterium HGW-Nitrospira-1 | reverse complement strand
TATTATGGGTCCTTCCGGTTCGGGTAAATCTACTTTGATGCATATTGTCGGTTGTCTTGATCAACCTACGGAGGGTAGTTTTATAATCGAGGGAAAAGACGTGAGCAAACTGAATGACGATAGACTGGCTGAGATTCGCAATAAAAGTATTGGTTTTGTTTTTCAGCAGTTTAATCTCTTATCGCGAACCAGTATTTTACATAATGTGGAAACCCCACTTATCTATGCAGGGCTAAAAACCAAAAAGAGAAGAGAATTGGCTAAACAAGCATTAGAGAGTGTGGGCTTAGGTGACAGGGTAAAACATAAACCTAACGAGATATCGGGCGGAGAAAAACAAAGAGCGGCTATTGCCCGGGCTTTAGTCAATGAGCCTCTAATTATTTTAGCGGATGAACCAACTGGGAATTTGGATACTATAACCGGAGAAGAGATTATGAAAATCTTTTATAAATTACACCAACAAGGACATACTCTTATTATGGTAACTCATGAAGCAGAAGTTGCACGACATGCCCGAAGGATTAGTTTAAAAGCAAATAAACTACGTACCTTCCTTTCTATGCTGGGAATAATTATCGGAGTCGGAGCGGTAATCGCTATTGTTTCTATTGGTTCCGGAGCTCGGGAGCAGATTACTGCACAAATTTCTGATTTAGGTTCTAATGTCATAAATATTTATCCCGGTACCAGTAAAGGATGGGCAGGCATGGTTAGTAGAAGTTCAGCTGATGTATTTACTATAGAATTAGCTGATTATATCGAGAAACTAAGTCCCTCGGTAAAGAGAGTAGTCCCTATTTCCCAGGGTTCGGGTTTATTGATAAAAGGGAATTTTAATATGAAAACTACCATTATCGGAACAGATGCTGATTATCAGGAGGTAAATAATTATAATCTGGCTCTGGGGCAATTTATAAATGAAAGTGACCTTGCCACCAGCCGAAATATTATAGTATTAGGCTCGGGATTAGCTGAAGAACTGTTTGGCAATAATAATCCCTTGGGAGAGAAAATTAAATTATCCTATCAGGGAAGAGATTATCTTTTTACGGTAATTGGGGTGATGGAAGAAAAAGGAGCCGGATTAACCGGCAATCTTAATGACCAGGCTTATATACCCATTACTACCTTTATGAAAAAACTGTCTAATTCCCGATTTGTTTCCTATTATATAGCTCAGGCAAACTCCGGTGATGAAGCCGCGGCTGCAGTGGGAGAAATAGAATATTTTTTAACCAAACATCTGGAAGATGAGGAGCAAGAAAAATTTAGCCTGCTAAGTCAAGATCAAATTTTAGATACTGTTAGTTCAGTTACTGCCGCACTAAGTCTAATGCTGGGAGGAATTGCTGCTATATCCCTGCTGGTAGGGGGGATTGGAATTATGAATATTATGCTGGTATCGGTAACTGAGAGGACCAGAGAGATAGGAATTCGTAAGGCTTTAGGAGCAAAAAATAAGAATATTATGAGCCAGTTTCTTATCGAAGCTTTGAGTTTAAGCGGAATGGGAGGGCTGATTGGTATTGCTTTCGGTTGGTTAGGGGCTTATGCTATTGCACGAGCCGGACAGTGGCCTCTTGTAATTACTCCTATCTCTATTATATTAGTTTTTGGTTTTGCATTAATTATCGGTCTTTTCTTCGGTCTCTACCCCGCTATGAAAGCCGCCAAAATGGATCCCGTCGACGCCCTCCGATACGAATAACTGGTGACAGGGGACGGTCCTCTGTCACCTT
>PGYF01000147.1 GCA_002839535.1 Nitrospira bacterium HGW-Nitrospira-1 | reverse complement strand
ACAATCGCTGATTGAATAATTATATGCAGGTTAAAAATTGTATTCCGGCATGTAAAAGGTGTTGCTGCAAAATACTTTTCAGTCATCCATGCCCCTGCTGATTGCATTTTTTGGGTTAACAGTAACTTTTTCATAGCGCTATACATTTTCCATATATGGAGGGTGTTTTGCAATAAGAGGGACGCGATATTTGCAAATTCACAAAGAAACATCCGGAAGTTTTTATCATCCGGCATGATTGCGCAAAAACTGAAACAAGGAAACGCGCCGATTTTTTTTGGTGGAGGCGGCGGGAATCGAACCCGCGTCCGAAAGCACTACTCTTATGCTTCTACATGTGTAGACTGTCTTTTCAGTTTTCGGACTTCAAGACGCCGGCAGACAGGCTGCCTGAAATCCAATCTCCCTTTGTCTCGCAACAGGGTCAGGAGCTCTCCCCTGCTGCCAGCCTGCTGATCGTCGCTATCCCCAGGACACAGGCGATCCCAGGGTAGCGAGCTGCTTAATTAAGCAGCGAGTGCCAGTTCGTTGTTGGCGTTTGTGTTTTTTTCCATCTTTTTACGTGGTGATGGAGCCACGACATGCAACATAAGCCTCATAACCCCCGTCGAGCCCATTCGCCCCCTTTACTCAGTAACAAGTAACGAGAAGACAAGTGACGAGTAATAATACGACTTAAAATATTATAACACATCTGTCATTCTAAAAACTCGTTACTTGTTACTCGTTACTTGTTACTCGTTACTTGTTACGGCTTTTCATGGCGCGTTCTATCTCTCTATCGGCCTCTCTTTTTTTTATGCTGTCTCTTTTCTCGTACTGTTTTTTGCCTTTTGCAAGGCCGATCTCAACCTTTGCATGAGAGCCTTTAAAGTAAATCTTCAGAGGAATAAGAGAATACCCTTTTTGTGCTGCCTTCTCCTGTATCTTGACTATCTCTTTTTTGTGCAGCAGAATTTTCCTCGTCCGGATGGGGTCGTGGTTCATGATATTTCCGTGAGTGTAAGGGCTGATATGACAATTCAGGAGGAAGACCTCTGTGCCCTTCACGATAACGTAGCTGTCTTTCAGGTTTGCCTTGCCGTCGCGCAATGATTTGACCTCGGTTCCTGTGAGCAGGATACCTGCCTCAAGGGTTTCTTCAATTGTATAGTCATGAAAGGCCTTTCTGTTCTGCGCTACGATTTTCATAAAAAATAGTAACATGCCCTTTGAATAAATGAAA
>PGYF01000146.1 GCA_002839535.1 Nitrospira bacterium HGW-Nitrospira-1 | reverse complement strand
TTTTGAAAAAGGGGCAAAAGTAGCCTCAGCCCGCTTTACCGTATTAAAAGGGATGGGGGCTAAACTGGAAAGAGCTCTAATTAATTTTATGCTCGACCTGCATACCAATGAACACGGGTACAAAGAAATATTCCCTCCTTTTTTAGTAAATGCTGAAACGATGACTGGCACCGGGCAGCTGCCCAAGTTCGAAAGTGATTTATTTAAATGTGAAAATGGTCTTTATCTGGTGCCTACTGCCGAAGTACCTTTAACCAACCTTCATCGGCAGGAGATTTTAAATGATGATGACTTACCTCTTTATTATACCGCTTATACTGCTTGTTTTCGTAAAGAAGCAGGTTCTTATGGTAAAGATGTTAGAGGTTTAATCAGGCAGCACCAATTTAACAAAGTGGAGTTAGTAAAAATTTGCAGACCGGAAGATTCTTATCAGGAGTTGGAAACTTTGACTAAAAATGCCGAGGAAGTTTTAAAAAGATTAGAAATACCCTATCGGGTAATTGTTCTTTGCACCGGGGATATGGGATTTTCAGCAGCCAAGACCTATGATGTCGAAGTATGGTTACCAGCCCAGGGAAGATATAGAGAGATATCCTCCTGCAGCAATTGTGAAGATTTTCAAGCCAGAAGAGCAATGATAAGATATCGTTCAAAAGAAAAAGAGAAAGTGAATTTTGTCCACACCTTAAATGGTTCTGGTTTAGCCGTGGGTAGGACTTTAGTTGCCATATTAGAAAATTTTCAACAGAAGGACGGAAGTGTAGTTATCCCCGATGTCCTTCGTCCATATATGGGAGGACTTAAAAAGATAACCCGATGGTAAATAATTAACCAATTAAATTACTCGTTAGTGAATAGTGAATAGTATATAGCAAAGAAGCCAGGAGCCAGAAATTAGAAGAAGTAGGGGCGTATTGCATACGCCCTCAATGATCTATATAAAGCCGTAGGACAGGCCTTGTGTTTACCCTCCGTAGGACAGGCGTCTCGCCTGTCTATGTGAATGGGGTTCGATTCATCGAATCCGCCCCTACCTGAGATGAAAAAATTTTCTTATCTATATTCCCTCGACCCAGGAGGGAGAGGGATAGGGTGAGGGGGACTAAGTTTTCCTTGACCAACAAGATAGAGAGATGTTATTCTTTATAGGTAAAAAATAGATAATTAGTGGAGGGGTGGCAGAGCGGCCGAATGCACCGGTCTTGAAAACCGGCGATACGAAAGTATCCGTGGGTTCAAATCCCACCC
>PGYF01000145.1 GCA_002839535.1 Nitrospira bacterium HGW-Nitrospira-1 | reverse complement strand
AAAGACAATATTATCAAACATTAAAAGGAGGAAATTATTATGTACAAGGCAATGAACAATATAAGAGAGCAAAAGGGCTTTACACTTATTGAGCTTCTGGTCGTTGTAGTAATCATCGGCATTCTGGTGGCTATTGCAATACCGGCCTATATCGGGTTTCAGCGGAGGGCCAAATGCAATGTTGCCAAGGCCAACTTTGATATTGCCGTCAAACTTATAGCTGCAGAGGAGAAAAAACGCTCAATAGGCGAAGTGCCGCTGGCTAATGCTCAAGCGATCATTAATGAATTAAACATGAATACTACAGCAGGGAATAATGCTACAGCAGTCAAGAGAAACCCGTGGAGAGGCACATCCTCAGCATTTTCTGCCGGTGAGAATGTTGGGACAACAACAACTGACGGCACTGTTGTTATTGCTGCCGGGGTAGGCACTTGGCCGGCCAGTGGTTCCTCACTTAATGTAACCATGCACCCTTCTACTGCTACTGCTGCTTTTCCTCCTGTGATCGCGTCCGTAGCGTTCACTGAAAATGTTGGATGCGGGAATTTGCCGACTGGAAAAGGTATACAAGCGGAATAACACAATGCTTCTGAAGGCGGGTCGCTGCGGCGGGCCGCCTTCTTTTTTCTCTTTTTTGTAAAGAGTTATAAAAAAATGATAGAATCGCTTAATTGTCAGGTTTAAAGAGGAGGGTGGAGAAAATGAGATACAAAAGCAGCAGCCGGGGGTTTACGCTCATCGAACTGCTTGTTGTTGTCGTGATTTTGGCTGTACTTGTTGCGATTGCAATCCCTTCATATTTCGGGTATGTAAGAGCCTCCAAGCGGACCGAGGCAAAATCAAACCTGCAGGCCTTATCCCTTCTCCTTGAGCAGCGCTTTGCTGAGCATGGACAGTATTGTCCGGCTTTAAACACAGATTATACCTACACCGAGGATAATAACGGCGTTGTTTTAACAGAGACGATCCGCACTGATTTTCTTGTCGGGTTTCGTCCGAAATTGTCTGTCCCAGGGCCGGTGTTATATGATTATACAATCAGGAGCACGGCTGCCATTACATATGTGATAACCGCATCCCCTGCTGCTGTAGTCAGGCCTTCACCCGCGCCAGCAGGCGTTTACACGATAGATCAGAATGGCGCCAAGACAGGAAACTGGTAGACTGCAATAACAACAGAAAGAATTTCTAATCCCTTAGGTAGAAAGTCTTGATGATAGCCGCTTGTGCCGATTAAGCGGCAGGATTCCAATAGCATC
>PGYF01000144.1 GCA_002839535.1 Nitrospira bacterium HGW-Nitrospira-1 | reverse complement strand
GAGTCATTAGATGAATATATAGCCAATCCCACCCTACCATTCCACTCTGACAAGAATGACTGGGCCTCACCGGGAATGGTGGAAGGATATAAATATAAAAGTAAACTCTATGGATTACCAATCTATAGTGACACCGTTCTGCTCTTCTACCGAACTGACTTGTTCAAGCAGTATGGGATCGTGAACGCAGAGGGCAATCCTAAGCCACCGGAGACCTGGGTAGAATATCTGGAAGACGCAAAGAAACTAACCATTGATACTGATGGCGATGGTAAGATAGACATATATGGCGGAACCATCTATGGCAAGCTCCCGGAATCTATCGCGTGGGATTATATTAACTATCTCTGGTCTTTTGGTGCGGAGATCCTCGATGAAAATTATTGTCCAATAATTAATAGTAAAGAGGGGATTGACTCCTTGCAATATTTCGTCAACCTCTACCGCCTACATAAGGTTGTTCCACTTGGATCTCCTACCTATGAATACCCAGAAGTAGACATTGCTTTTAAAGAAGGGAAGGTTGCTATGGCTATCCACTGGAACGCTGCCTATAGGGGCTTTTTGGATCCTGAGCAATCCCCTAAAATCCCGGATAAATGGGCTGCTACAGTCCTGCCCGGTCGTCTGATGCCTGATGGGACTATACTTCGCAGGACTATTGGCCATGTTTGGGGATTTGCCATGGATGCTAGCTCAAGGAACAAAAAAGAAGCCTATACTGTCTTAGTCTACTTCACTGGTAAAGAAGGAATAATGAATTGGGCTCAGGGGCCAATGGGAATATTAGGAAATAGTAAGGCAGTCCTGGCAGATTCCCAGATTTTCGCTTCGCATCCTGAGGCTCCGCTGCTTGATGAGGCGTTCAAATACGTGCATCTCTGGCCTAACACCACGGTTACACATGATATAATCCTTGCTATCGCCTTAGAGGCCTCAGAGGCTTTAGCTGGAACGAAGACTCCTCAAGAAGCACTAGACGATTGTGCAATAAAGATCGACAAAATTATGAAAAAAGCAGGGTACTGAGGTAGTAACTAAGTAGAAAAGCATAGGATACCATGGTGTACTGCAGGCAATCTGTAAGGCGAGGTAATGAGCGCAGACTCATCACCTCGCCTCTCTTTTAACATGGTATATTATAATGGGGGAACAAAAAGAATGTTTATTCATCTAAGTAAAGCGCTTCACCAAACACGACAATACTTGTATCCATATTTATTCTTACTACCTGCCTTATTGGTGCTTCTTTCTATACTGATATATCCCTTACT
>PGYF01000143.1:1333-2313 GCA_002839535.1 Nitrospira bacterium HGW-Nitrospira-1 | reverse complement strand
AGAATATTATAGAAGGAAAATGTTCCGTCTATGCCTGGGCCCTCATGGATAACCATGTTCATATTCTTTTTACTCGTTAGGTATCAACGTCCCCTGACGGCGTCCCGTCCCCTGACGGCGTCCCCTGACGGCTGATACTGCTCGGGGTTGTTGTAGATGAACTAAGGAGGATAGGGTGTGCGCCTGAACCTTTGGAAGAGGGCGCTTATGGCAAGGAAAGTATCTGGAGGAATGTGTAGAATATAAATCATGTGTCTTGCAATACCGTCTAAAATAGTGGAGATTGATAACTTTAGGGCAATGGTGGATGTCTACGGCGCACGCCGTGAGATCAACCTTATGCTTATGCCGGAGGAAGTCGGAATCGGTGATTATGTTTTAGTGCATGCCGGATTTGCGATCCAGAAGATAGAACAGGAACCGGCGCATGAGGCGCTGAAGGTCATATCCGCCCTGATTGAAGATGCAGGGAAAGAGATAGACCCCCAAAATGCGAGCAGCAGGGACATGGATGGTGACTCTTCGACAGGCTCAGGGTGACAGAGTGATTGTCATGGTGAGCTTGTCGAACCATGGATGAATGAAAAGTATTTTGTCCCGACAAAAGTCGAGATTGGAATTTCCGGACTTTGAAGGCATTCGTGTCCATGCGGGCACAATTCAATTGCAGTTTTCGGGTCAATTCGTTTGTGAAAGGATGTTGCCCGGCGAAGGGGTTTGAGCAGCAACCGGCGGCAGCCTGTCAATTTTCCGTAAGATCAAAAATCCAGCGGGCTTTTCAGTTCTTTGATGGTCCTGCTTGGTACGCAGTGGGTGTAAATCATGGTAGTTCTAACATCACTGTGACCAAGAAGCGTCTGAATTGTGCGGATGTCGTAATTGGCCTGCAGAAGGTGCGTGGCAAAGCTGTGGCGGAAGGTGTGGGAGGTGACCCGCTTCGTGAGCTTCGCCCGCTGGACAGCCTCGTAAAGCGCCAGTTG
>PGYF01000143.1:0-1288 GCA_002839535.1 Nitrospira bacterium HGW-Nitrospira-1 | reverse complement strand
TGAAGTTTTTTTATTGCCTCAAACTGGGCCGTCAGCTCCGGCATGATCTTCTGCGGAACAGGCACAGTCCGGTCTTTACCGCCCTTTCCATGGACAGTAAGGATCCCGTCGTCGAAGTTGAAATCCTTCACCCGTAGTTGCAGGCATTCAAAGAGACGAAGCCCGCAGCCATACAGCAGTTTGACCGCAAGATCAAAGGGATATGAAAGATGCTTCAATACAGCGTCAATTTCCCGCTTCGAAAGAACGACAGGGATATATTTCGATTTCTTCGCACGGGGAATGTCTTTGTGCTCGCCGAAATCTTTCTTTAAAATGTGCCGGTACAGAAACAATAAAGAGTTAAACGCCTGGTTCTGCGTTGAGGCCGACACCTTGCATTTTACCGCCAGATACGTGAGATATTCTTTGACATCTGTTGCTGACAATTCGTCCGGGGGCTTGTTACGCAGGAAGCCTTGAAACTTGCGCGACCAATCCGCATAGGCCTTGAGCGTTTTTCTGGAATAGCGCCGCGTCTTGATCTCTGCTGCGAGATTGTCGATGATCTTGTCCCAATCCGGAGCGCCTGATTTTTTGAGACATCGCCATTCATTGTAGCGACTGCCATTCGATAAAGGAGGAACAAACGGACGTGACGATGCTTGTGGAGCTAATGTCTTGTGTTCGCCTTGCCCAGTATTCGATAAGTTATTGAAAGATTCCCCCTTAATAAACTGAGCGTGACCCGCAAGTCCCTCTGGACACGGTATTTTCGATGAGTCCTTAAAAGATTCCCCCTTAGAAAAGGGGGCGGAGGGGGTTGTTGCCTTTGCTGTCGGTTTAGTCTTGCTGTGCGAATTTGATGACTCGTCAGCGGGTTTCCGCAGTATCTCAAAATAAAGAGACAGTGCATGCGCTGCCTGTTTTTGCTGTTCGGTAGTCTGATTCTTCTTTTGCATTTTTTCAATAAACAAACGCACATGTTCCGATCTGGAATCCGGAAGTGAATTTTTGCTTCGGAAATCAAGATAGTATCTGAGCCACTTCCTGTAATCCGCGTGGCGGGAAACAGGCACCGCCCTTTTTTTCAGGACGGCCTCGAATTGAGTCAAAATATCGCTTGGTATAGGTTGCATAGAATTTGAATATGACTAACATCACAAATAGCGTATTAGTCATTTGAAGAGTATAATGATATAAAGCCGATGTGTCAATATTGCCTTAATACCTATTGACCGTATCAATACTTTCTGTTATAGTTTTTCAATGACTAATACCGGACTAATAAACTGTCTAATAACTGGTT
>PGYF01000142.1 GCA_002839535.1 Nitrospira bacterium HGW-Nitrospira-1 | reverse complement strand
CCGTGGAATGACGAAATCCCGTGTAAACGTTCCATTTGAATCATCTTAAGAATAGCCTTTTTCTAATATTTTTACCCACTCACATCCACGAAGACCCTTAATTATAATACCATGCTTATTTAACAGGAGCTACCTCAAAAGAGTAACATCTCCTGCGCTGATCTGTCTCCGAAGGCCTGAATCCAATTTCAGGATAAGCATGCCATTATCGTCTATATCTTCTGCAAAGCCAATTACGGTCTCATCCCCTATAACCACTTTAATATTTTTACCGATTGTTGAAGAAAGCGCTTTCCATTCATTAAGCAAAGGATGCTTTCCCTGTTTTATCAGGATATTGTAGAAGCGCTCAAATTGTCTCAGTATCTCAACAACCAGCTCATTTCTGGAACAATATTGTCCGGACTCTTCTTTAATAGATGTAGCGATAGAGCGTATTTCGTCTGTAAAATCTTCGGCTTCCATATTGACATTGATACCTATCCCTATCACCGCAAGGTTGACCTTATCAATGTCAGTGCGAATCTCTGTTAATATCCCGCCGAGTTTTTTCCTGGAGATAATAAGATCATTAGGCCATTTTATAGAAACCGGCAGGCTGCTGATCTTTTTTATCGCATGTGCGCATACAACCGCTGTCAGCAGAGTAAGCATTGTTGCGTCCCTTGTTTCGAGCTTTGGTCTCAGAACAAGGCTCATATAGATATTCCCCCCGGGCGGCGAAACCCATTGTCTGCCGAGTCTGCCTTTCCCCTTTTCCTGTGAGTCTGCAATTATTACGATATTTGTCCGCAGGTCATCTTTAGTTGCCAGGGACATCGCAAGCTCGTTTGTAGAACTGACCCTGTCATAAACAAAAATATCTTTCCAGAGACTCCCTTTAGCCCCTGATTTTATATAATCCTCAGACAGATCAGGAGCCCTGACTAACCGATATCCCTTCGAAGGCACAGCTTCAATGATAAACCCCTTCTTTCTCAAGGCAGTGATCTTTTTCCATACAGCAGCCCGTGTGATTCCCAACTCAGCGCTTATTTTGGCGCCGGAATAATAACCATTATTTTTTTTAAACAGGTCAATGATATTTTCTGACATTCGCCTCCCCTTGTCAGCTATCTTGGCGTTCCTGTTTGGCTTGCAACATTTTAAGATACCATAAAAAACAGAATAAGACCCGTGAAGAACCCTGTGCCAAGAGCACAGGGATGAATTGCTTCCTAATTTGTGTCATTGCCCGATCCCCTCCGTCATTCCACGACCCCCCTCCGTCATTCCACGACCCCCTGATCAAGTCAG
>PGYF01000141.1 GCA_002839535.1 Nitrospira bacterium HGW-Nitrospira-1 | reverse complement strand
AGCCGGAGAATGACGAAATCCCGTGTAAACGTTCCATTTGAATCATCTTAAGAATAGCCTTTTTCTAATATTTTTACCCACTCACATCCACGAAGACCCTTTTAATGAAACTCCCCGCCGCAGAGACAGCGTGGTATCCAAAATCTCCCCTCCCTTGAGGGGAGGGCTATAATTATTTCTTTCCTTAATTCCTCCCCCACTTGCTGGGGGAGGCAGGAGGGGGTGAAGGGGAGGGTGAAAAAAAGGGCTTAGAGGAAACCCCTAAGCCCTTGACTTTGTTTGGTGGCGGGGAGAGGATTTGAACCTCTGACCTTCGGGTTATGAGCCCGACGAGCTACCAGACTGCTCCACCCCGCGATTGAATATATAATATAAACTATTATGTTTTCTGTTGTCAAATTGCCTATAAGAGAGGGTAATGTTAACCTTTTTGTGTAAATTCTTTTATAAGTATTTTTCTTTTCCTGCCTTGAATCTTTGGCATGGATGATAAGTCCTGGAAAAATGTTTGATAAACTCTCAAATGTTTTCCTTTCGACTAAAAACAGTTTACCCGAAAAATGCGGGCATAATTCAACTGCATTTTTGCATTAACGGCTTCCGTCATGAGTGGTTACACGGCGCAATACGTGCAGAAATTTTATGCATTGATTAAAATATCATAAGCCTTTATGAAAATAAAACGGATATTTCTTAAAAGCCGCTTTGGCAGCCTGTATTTGTTCTTTGCTGTATTCGTGACGCTGTCTTTCATCACGAGAACAATCCTGTTTGCTAAATCCTTGCCTGCCATTGATTTGACGCCATGGCTTTTGGTTAAGATTTATGGCGCGGGTCTTTTCTTTGATATTGTTGCCGCAGCTTATTTTTCAATTCCTATAGTTTTTTACCTGATGGTTGTCCCTGATAAAATTTATCAAGGCAGGTTTCATAAGCCTGTAATCTACATTTTCTCTTTCGTTATTCTGTATTTGCTTGTTTTCAATAGTTTTTCAGAATACTTTTTCTTTGACGAGTTCGGCGTCAGGTTCAATTTCATTGCTGTGGACTATCTCATCTATACACGGGAAGTCGTGAAGAATATTACGGAATCTTATCCAATGCCTGCCATATTGACTGTAATCGCAGTTATATCATTTATAATCCTCATGTCTTTCAGGAAATTGATTGATTCATCTATAGCGGCAAGAAGCAGCTTAAAACAGAGAATTAAGAGCGGGTTTGTATTCATTTTTAGGGTCTTCGCGTAATCGTGTGGGTCATTCTTGTCACAAATCATGTCATTCCACGACCCCCCTCCGTCATT
>PGYF01000042.1 GCA_002839535.1 Nitrospira bacterium HGW-Nitrospira-1 | reverse complement strand
AGGACCTTTTAAAACCGGCGAGGAGGTCACCAAAACCTGTCTACAGTGCCATGATAAACAGGCAGATGACTTTATGAAGACGCCCCACTGGAAATGGAAGGGAGTTCCCAAAACAGTAAAAGGTCTGGAAAACAGCAAGGAAGAATACGGCAAGGCAAATCTTTTGAATAACTTCTGTATCAGCATTGAAGGAGGCAGCAGGTCTTTCTGCACCAAGTGTCATGCAGGCTATGGCTGGACAGATACTTCCGCCCCCATACAAGACAAGACAAAGGTTGATTGCCTTATATGTCACTTTAAACAGGGGAATTACAGAAAAGCGATGGCCGGCCTGCCTGACGAGAAATTAATCGAAAGGGGCAAAATGGATCTTGCCCTGGCTGCAAAGAGCGTAAGCGCACCCAACAGGGACAACTGCGGGGTCTGCCATTTCTTCGGCGGCGGCGGGGATGCGGTAAAACACGGTGATCTCGACAGCACTCAGAGTAAACCTTCCCGTGAGCACGATATCCATATGGGAGGCCCTGTTGATATGACTTGCCAGACCTGTCATGTTACCAAGGATCATAAAATTGCAGGCGCTTCAACATTCACGGCAACAAATGACGGCAGGGTCAGTTGTGAAGATTGCCATCGTGAGCCTCACAGCCATTCTGCGTTAAACAAAAGACTTTCAAAGCATACAAAGACCGTTGCATGCCAGACCTGCCATATCCCTGTCTTTGCAAAAGGCCAGGCAACCAAGATGAACTGGGACTGGTCAACAGTCGGCAAGGACACTGAACCACAGGAGCAGTTCGGCAAGGAAAATTATGCAAAGCACAAGGGCTCATTTGTATGGGCAAAGGATGTTGTACCTACTTATGCATGGTATAACGGCAAGGTAGAGAGATACTTGAGGGGCGAAAAGATAAAGGACCACGGCAAGACCGTATATGTCAACAAGCCTGCAGGTGATATTAAAGATAAAAACTCAAAGATATATCCATTCAAGGTACATACAGGGAAACAGCCGATGGATTCCAAATATAAATATCTCTTAATCTTCCAGAACTATGGAGGTTTGTGGAGCCATTACAACTGGGAGAAGGCCCTCACTGACGGGGCAAAGGCGTCAGGACTTCCCTACAGCGGAAAATTTGAGTTTGTTTCAACCGCATTTTATGGTAGTATTAACCATGAAGTCGCTCCGAAGGAAAAGGCCTTGAAGTGCGATGACTGTCATTGTGGCGCAACAAGACTTAACTGGAAGGCGCTGGGATATGCCGGCGATCCGATGGGGATCGGCAAAAGGACATTTGCCGAAACAAAGGATAAAATGCCTAAGGACAATAAAGGCCATAAATAGTATATAATAATTTACAGACAGGGGGTAAGCGGCTTACCCCTCAATTAACAATTAACCGGATGCACGGGAATTAGAAAGGAGGAAGAAAGGAGGAAAATGAAAGTAACCAGGTTGTTCGCAGTTTCAGTATTGGCGATCTTCTCAATCGCGATGTTTGCAGGGTTTGCGATAGCAGAAGACAAAATCAATGTCAAGGGGAAGATCAAAGACTATGACCTTGACGCAAAGACACTTGTCTTGGTCGCTGAGGACGGCCATGAGATGACCTTCACGCTTGAGAATGAGCAAGCGCTTAAAAAACTCGACGACAGGCTCTTTCCAGGTGATGAAGTAAGGATTAAATACATTATCAAAGACAAGAAGAACATCATAAAAGGGAAAAATGATCTCAGGGGAACCAAGGCTGGTTGTTAGACAACAACCAAATACAAAAATATTTTATGGAGGTGTATTTATGAAGATTTTTTTATCAGTATTGCTTGCGCTCGCTCTCTTTATCCCGCTCCCTGCCCTGGCTGTTGACTCGGCAGACCTCGCCAACAAGATTGACGAACTGTCAAAAGAACTTGGACGGATGAAGCAGCAGATGCAGGAGATGCAGAAAAAAGACGAAACAAAAGAACAGAGAATTACAACGGTTGAAAAAACAGCCACCGAGGCCAAAAAGCCTTCAGCGATCGAAATCGGCGGTGATTACCAGTTCAGATTGGATTCACTGAAGGGCAATGTGCCTGGCTACATGCAGTACACCGGAGCGCCTTCAACAGGCTATATGCCCATGATGCCAGGCATGTTGATGAATTTGTATACCGCAGGCCAACCGCACTTTACTGCCAAGAATGATACCATTATGCTGAACCGTTTTGGCTTGAACCTCAAGGCAAGGGCAACCGAGGATGTTACGGTAAAGGCAAGACTGCTCATGTATAAGACATTCGGCGGATCTGATTCAAGCGCAGTTACATCAACATTCTTTTCACCTGAAAAGTCCGGCGTCTTTGACGGCAACGTCAGTCATATCCCGCAGGACAACACCCTCAGGGTTGATCAGGCATTTGCAACATGGAGCAATGTGTTTAACGCACCTGTATGGTTCTCAATCGGCAGAAGGCCCTCAACAGGCGGAGTTCCATCCAATCTCAGGCGTAACGCTGAGCCGCTTGGCAGCGCAGGTGTGCCCGCGCTTCTGATTGATTACGCCTTTGACGGCATGACCCTGGGTGTTGCCCCGGATATTGAAGCCCTTCCAGGCGCATTTGCAAAATTATGCTATGGCAGAGGCTTTGACAGCGGCTACAGGGTATCAGGAATGGGTGGTTCCCTGAAAGACACAGATATGATTGGCATAAACGTCACGCCCTATAGCGCTGATAATCTTCGCGTTGAACTCCAGTGGAACAGGGCATTTAACATGATGAGCAATCCTCCTATTGCCGGTGTCTGGGGAGATGTTCAGGCAAATGTGGGAGACATCGATCAGCTTGGGACCAATGTAATGGGCAAAATCAATGACCTTGGCCCTGGCGACCTGAACCTCTTTGCATCAGCAGCCATGAGCAAGACACATCCGAATAACAATGGTTATCAGCTGCCTTTCTATGATGTATGCATAGACGCAAATATGAACAATATTTGCGATCCTGCCGAGATGCAAATGATTGCCAACCCAGCTCAGTTTGGCCTGCTTTATGATGATGTAAACTTTGGAGGCGAAAAGAAAGGCAAGACAGGCACAGCATTTTATCTTGGCGCAAGATATGACATCAAGTCTACTGCTACGAAGATAGGCGCTGAATACAACCATGGCTCAAAGAACTGGATCTCATTCGGGCCTGCCAATGATGACCTTATCTCAGGCAAACTCGGCACAAGAGGCGATGTCTTTGAGACATATGTTATCCAGGAACTGAAGCAGAAGGCAATTTCAAAATACGGGAAGGCGTACTTCAGGCTTGGTTATCAGCATTACAAGTTTGCTTACACAGGAAGCAATGGATGGCTTGGAGCGCCGAAGAAGATATCTGACCTCACTGCAACTCCCACAACAATGGCTGATTTCCTTGCTACCCAGATGTATTCCCCGCTTAAAAAGGCCAGTAATATCTACCTGACCTTTAACGTAGAATTCTAATCTCTCTCTCTCCTTGTTTGGAGGGGCGCTTGTGCCCCTCTTTTTTTTCTCCACGGTTGCATGAAGATTTTTTAAAACCCTCTATGGTAAAATTCAGGCATGATTGAAGAAATTGGCGTTGTAATAAGTATTGACGGCCTGACAGCACAGGTGAATGTGCCGAAAAAAAGCGCCTGTAAAGGGTGCTCAGCAGGCGCCTGCGCCACAGGAGGAGAGATGGAGATCGTTGCCTTCAATAAGGCAGGGGCGGAAGTAGGCCAGAAGGTAAGGGTAGTTATTCACTCATATGCCTACATGAAAGGCGCCATGATTATCTACGGCATTCCCGCTCTTGCCCTGGTTTTAGGGGCGGTATTGGGCAAAGAGGTCATGCCTGATTTCTTTATTGGGACTGACCCTGATATACTTTCCGCTGTTTTCGGTTTCGGCTTTCTTGGCCTGTCGTTTGTCGGAGTAAAAATATGGGCTGACCGCAAAACCAATAAAACAGAGTCAAGCCCTGTTATTGAAGAGATAATAAGGGATCCATGAGTAGTAGAGCCCCCTCTCCCCAGCCCTCTCCCTCCAGGGGAGAGGGTTGTAATATTTCCCCTCCCTTGAGGGGAGGGGATGAAGGGGAGGGTGATGCATGTACATTACTAAAATAAACATAGGGGGATCAAATGGCAAATTTTGAGGTATCCAAGATCAGGAATGTTGCATTCATTGCGCATGGAGGGGCTGGAAAGACTTCTCTTGTAGAGGCAATGCTCTATACCGCCGGCATGATCGACAGGATTGGAAATATTCAGGATGGAACAACCACTACTGATTTTGAACCTGAGGAAATTAACAGACATATCAGCATCACCTCTTCACTGGCCTTTTGCGACTGGAATGGTCACAGGATCAACCTTATAGATACTCCGGGATTTATCAACTTTATCGAAGATGCGAAAGGCTGCCTCAGGGTTGTTGATGGAGCTGTAGTCCTTGTAAGCGCAATCTCCGGCGTCAAGGCTGAAACCGAAAAGGTCTGGAAATACGCCTGTGAGTACGAAATGCCGAGGCTCGTCTTTATCAATAAAATGGACAAGGAGACCGCAAATTTCGAAAAGGCCCTGGGTGAAATCCAAAGCTCTTTTGAAACAGAGCCTGTAGCGCTTCAGATTCCGATAGGAGCAGGGGACGCCTTCTCCGGCGTAATAGATATCGTTAAAATGAAGGCCTGCAGGATGAACGGCAGAAAAGTCACTGAGGAAGACATCCCTTTGGAACTGAAAGATGAGGCTGAAAAATATCGGAAGAAGCTTATAGAAAAAATAGCGGAATCCGATGACGCACTTCTTGAAAAATATCTCGAGGGCGGGGAATTGACCGAAAGCGAAATCTACCGCGGCATAAAAGAAGGTTCCCTTACAAGGAAATACATACCGGTCGCCTGTGGTTCGTCCACAAAAAATATCGGCGCCTCTAACCTTCTCGACACCATACTCCTTTGTCTGCCTTCCCCTGCTGAAATGACGGTCATATCGCCGATCAGGGGCAAGAACCCAAAAGACGGAAAAGAGGTTTTAAGGCAGCCCCTTGAAACAGAACCTGCCTCTGCTTATGTTTTCAAGACAATAGCAGACCCATATGCCGGAAAACTCTCTTTATTCAGGGTATATTCAGGGACCTTTAAGGCAGATTCAACCATATACAACGCATCTGAGGACACAAAAGAACGCATTGGCCAGCTTTTTTATCTTCTTGGGAAAAAACAGACGCCTGCGCAATCCCTCGGCGCTGGAGAGATTGGGGTAGTTGCAAAACTGAAATCCACAAACACAGGGGACACGTTATCAGATGAGGCCCATCCCATTGTATTTGAAAAGGTCAAGTTTGCAGATCCGATAATATCATACGCGATGGCGCCAAAGAACAAGGGAGATGAGGAAAAGATCAGCACAAGTCTTCACAGGGTATTAGAGGAAGACCCGACTCTCAGATTTACGAGGGATGAAGAAACAAAGGAGATGCTGATATCGGGAATGGGTCAGGTCCATATAGAAGTTACCCTTGAAAGGCTCAAGAGAAGATTTGGCGTTGAGATTGATATGAAGACCCCCAAAATACCCTATAGAGAGACTATAAAGAGTTCGACCAGGGTCCAGGGCAGATACAAAAAACAGTCAGGGGGAAAAGGACAATACGGCGACTGCCATATCATAGTTGACCCTCTCCCGAGAGGCGCGGGCTTCGAATTTGTAGACAGGATAGTAGGCGGATCAATACCGCGGCAATATATACCTGCAGTAGAAAAAGGCGTTATCGATGCGATGCACGAAGGGGCCATTGCAGGGTATCCCATTGTTGATCTGCGCGTTACGCTTGTTGACGGTTCTTACCATACTGTTGATTCCTCTGAAATGGCCTTTAAGATAGCGGGATCAATGGCGATAAAAAAGGCTGTCCAGGAGGCGAAACCTATACTGCTGGAACCTGTCATGAAGGCCGAGGTAATAACTCCTGATGAAACACTCGGCACTGTAATAGGCGATCTGAACTCTAAAAGAGGCAAAGTCCAGGGAGTAGAGCCGCAGGCAGGAGGCAACCAGAAGATAGTCGTGCTGACGCCGATGTCGGAGATGCTCACCTATGCAAATCAGCTCCATAGCCTGACGTCGGGAAGAGGACTTTATTCCATGGAGTTTTCTCATTACGAAGAAGTCCCTGCCCATCTTTCACAAAAGATTATAGAACATGTGGCCGAAAAACAGACAAAAAATGCCTGATAAGCCTGATAAGATAGTTAATTAAGAACCCTGTGCTCTTGGCACAGGGTTCTTCAATTTTTGGCGGGAATAAAATCGTTTAAAGTTAGAATATCGTAAACCGGACAACCTAAAGCCTCAATATTCTGCCTGCCGTTTTGTTCGCAACGATCAACTAAAACAATTACAGCATCTACAATGAGTCCGTATTCTTTGGCAAGATTAACGGCCTTTATTGTAGAGCCTCCGGTTGTTACTACATCGTCTACTATAACCACGTGATTGCCCTGCTTTACATTGCCCTCAATGGGAAGTTTTAACCCGTGCTCTTTAGGCCCTTTCCTTATTACAAATGCCTGTATAGGCTCTTTCATAATATACGAATACATACTAACGGCATATGCAACAGGATCTGCCCCCATAGTAAGACCGCCTATGCCGTCAGGTCGCAGGCCGAGTTCTTTAATCTTTTCAAAAACAAGCCTGCCTACCAGATGCATTCCCTCCGGAGACTGGGTAGTCTTCTTCATATTGAAATAAAAATTACTAAGAGCCCCTGATACAAGCTTGAATTTTGGCTCGCTGCTCGAGCAGAAGGACCGTTCTTTTATTATTTGAATAAGGCTTTCCCGTAAATTCATTGATTGAATTATATGCATAACATAACAATATTACAATTATTCAAATTGTCCGGGAGGGTATGGATTCCCCGATCAAGCATGCCCTCTGACTTGATCAGGGGGTCGTGGAATGACGGAGGGGGGTCGTGGAATGACGGGAATGAGCGAGTGCCCGCTATTTTACCGGCACATCTGTCTTGATATGAAGCTCCCTGAGTTGTTTTGTATCCACTTCCGAAGGGGCGCCGGACATCAGACAGAAAGCCTTCTGGGTTTTTGGGAAAGCGATCACATCCCTGATGGATGTAGCGCCTGCCATCAGCATCACAAGCCGGTCAAGACCGAGCGCTATTCCGCCATGTGGAGGCGCGCCAAACTGGAGCGCATCGAGCAGAAAGCCGAATTTCATGCCGGCCTCTTCAAGCGGTATATTCAGGAGCTCGAACATTCTTTTCTGCGCCGTCTGTTTATGTATCCTGATGCTGCCGCCTCCGATCTCATATCCGTTCAAAACAATATCGTAAGCATTTGCCTTTAAAGACGAAAGCATGGTTTTATCGCTGACGTCTCCGGTAAGCATCTTTTCCATATCGTCATCCCGGGGCGAGGTAAATGGATGGTGCATCGCCTGAAACCGCCCTTCTTCCTCATCCCATTCAAGCAAAGGAAAGTCTGTTATCCATACAAACTTGTACCCCGGCTGAATGAGGTTGAGTTTCCTGCCCAGTTCAAGCCGCATACGGCTCAGCACGTCGTAGACAACCTTTGGCTTATCAGCAACAAAGAGCATCATATCACCGTCTTTGGCCTCAAGTCTCTCTGCCATTGCCTTCAAAACGTCTTCAGGAAAAAACTTTGCGATCGGAGACTCAAAACCGTTCTTTACCTTTATCCACGCAAGCCCCTTTGCCCCAAAAGACTGGGCCTCTAACGTAAGCGTATCAATCTCTTTCCGTGAGACGCCTGCCATCCCATTTCCGTTGAGGGCCTTGACCATGCCTCCTGAATTAAGCGCGTCGAGAAATACCTTAAATGTTCCTTTTTCTGCCAGGTCAGCCATGTCTTTGAGCTCAAGGCCAAAGCGCATATCAGGTTTGTCGTTGCCAAATCTTTCCATCGCCTCATGGAAACCCAGTCTCTCAAAAGGGGTCTCGATGTCTATGTTCAGCGCTTCCCTGAAAAGCCTCTGCATCATCCCTTCCATTAAAGAGATGATCTCATCCCTGCCAACGAAAGACATCTCCAGGTCAACCTGGGTAAACTCAGGCTGGCGGTCTGCCCTGAGATCTTCATCGCGAAAACATTTTACTATCTGAAAATATTTTTCCATGCCGGCAACCATCAATATCTGTTTGAACAACTGCGGTGATTGGGGAAGGGCATAGAAATGTCCTGGATTAAGCCTGCTGGGGACAAGATAATCCCGCGCCCCTTCAGGCGTTGATTTTGTCAGCATCGGCGTTTCTATCTCCAGAAATTCCTTTTCATCAAGGAAGTCCCTGACCAATTTTGCGATGCGATGGCGCAGAATCATATTCCGCTGCATCTCAGGACGCCTGAGGTCGAGATACCTGTACTTCAGCCTGAGCGCCTCGCCGGCGTCGGCAGCCTCCTCCATATTATAAGGCAGAGCCGAGGCCTCGTTTAACACTTCCAGCTTCTGCACATACATTTCCATCATGCCGGTAGGCAGGCCAGGGTTCTCCGTGCCTTCCGGTCTCTTCCTTATCTCACCTGAGACAGCAATGACATACTCGGCCCTGAGGCTATGCGCATTCTCATGGGCGTCAGCGGAAACATCAGGACTGAAGACTGCCTGACAGAGCCCGCTTCGGTCCCTCAGGTCTATGAATATCAGCCCTCCATGGTCCCTCCGTCTAAAGACCCAGCCGGTCAATGTTTTCGCTGAGCCGATATCCGTGTCTTTTATCTCACCGCATCCTTTATCGCGAATCATGAAGTCTCACCAATGTTTAATTCCTTCTTCAGTATTTTCATTTCTTCAGAAGAGATTTGACGGTATTCACCAGGTCCCAAAGCCCCCATCTCGATCCCGTTAATCCGTATTCTTATCAATCTGATGACCGAATGCCCGACTCTCTCCATCATCCTCCGTATCTGACGTTTTTTCCCTTCGTATATCACCATTTCCAGCCATGTGTTATTCTCTGCCTTCTTCGATCGTTTGACCTTTGCAGGGGCTGTTACGGTTCTGTCGAGCCTGATACCCTTTCTGAGTTTCTCAATATTCTCATCCTCCATCAGACCTTTGATCTTAACCAGATAGGTCTTTGGGATTTTTTTTGAGGGATGTAATACTGCATGGGCAAATTCACCGTCATTGGTAATCAGCAGCATACCTTCTGAATCAAAATCAAGTCTGCCGACAGGATACACCCGCTGTTTTATGCCTTTTAGAAAATCGCGCACTGTGGGCCTTCCCTCAGGATCGCTCATTGAAGTCACCACGCCCCTGGGTTTATGAAAAACAAAATAAACCTTTTTTTCCGGCTTAAAGAGAAGCTTGCCGTCAACTTTAATATGATCTTTCAGTGTGTCTGCCTTCATCCCGATTATAGCGGCCTTGCCGTTTACGGTTACACGGCCCTCCAAAATAAGCTCTTCCGCCTTTCTGCGCGAGGCCAGACCCATCTCTGCTATTACCTTCTGTAGACGCTGTTCCATAAGGCATTCATAATAACATAAAAGACGCCGAGTACACATAGTTCCCTGACCGAAA
>PGYF01000140.1 GCA_002839535.1 Nitrospira bacterium HGW-Nitrospira-1 | reverse complement strand
CCGGACTGTTGTTATACTGGAGTTTTATATTGTAATGAATCAGTTATTCTGATATGATTTTAATCAAGATTGCCAAAACAGGCAACTTGGTAGATTAAATGTTACACAATAGATAAGGAATAGACGAAGGCAGATTAATCTGCCACCGACACCTGATGAGTTGCAAGAGGGCGGCAAATGAGGATTAACAAGAGACGGGCAGGGTTCCTGAGAGATATCATCCAGTACTGGGAAGACGGGGCAGTAATCTCTCCAGATAAAGCAGATGAATTGAGGAGTAGTTTTGAAGTTGCGTCTTTTGACTGGAAACGTCTTGCCAAGTATTCTTTCTGGATATCTATCGCATGCATTATCATCGCTGTAAGCTCAATCCTCATGGACCAGGTTCTCATGGCATTCCTGAAGAGGATATTCAACGCTCCTGACATAGTGAAGTGTTTATTGTTGGCTGTACTGTCAGCGGTGTTCTTTTATCTGGGGCTGAGAAGAAGATCAAAACATCCTGACAACATATTGAGCAATGAGGCCATATTCTTTCTGGGAATCCTGGCGGTGGCCGGTTCAATTGCATTCCTTGGAAAAGCCGTCGATACCGGGACTGGTCACTTTTCTTTGCTTATCTTACTTGCCACAGTAGTTTATGGTGTCCTGGGTGTCTTATTTCCATCGAAACTGACTTGGCTGTTTTCCATTCTGTCCCTTGGTGGTTGGTTTGGAACTGAAACCGGATACACGTCAGGATGGGGTGAATATTTCTTGGGAATGAACTATCCGCTTCGATTCGTCCTGTTCGGCGCTGCACTTCTTGGTATGAGCCATCTATTCAAAGGAAAATCGCGGATGAGAGAATTCTTCAAATCGACGTACATAATGGGGCTTCTGTACCTCTTCATTGCGCTCTGGATTTTATCCATCTTTGGCAACTACGGTGATATGCATTCATGGTATCGTGCGAGACAGATCGAACTGTATTACTGGAGTCTTCTGTTTGGGGCAGCCGCCATCGGATGCATCCTGTTCGGACTGAAATATGATGATGCCCCTGCAAGAGGCTTCGGCATTACATTCCTGTTCATCAACCTATATACGAGATATTTTGAGTACTTCTGGAATGCAACGCATAAAGCAATTTTCTTCGCCATCTTGGCCGTTTCTTTCTGGCTTCTCGGAACAAAGGCAGAGGCTATCTGGAATATGAAATTAATTAAAAAAAGTAGGGGACGTTGATACCTAACGAGCATTTAGCCTGACCATGACCATCATTTTGCTTCTGCCCTCTCGACCAAACGCGAGATACTGGATGCCGCCACGCC
>PGYF01000139.1 GCA_002839535.1 Nitrospira bacterium HGW-Nitrospira-1 | reverse complement strand
GTTAGTGTAACATTATTTCTGTAAAATTCTGAACCTTAACAAAACGGTGAGTCAGAAGTATCCTAAATAGATTACCACATCAAAAAAGGAGACTAAATGACTCACCAAGAAGATTATAATCTTTCATCTGACGTAATAGAAGGGCTGACACAAAATGGGATCAACGCTATTCCAGACTTGTTTAGGGTTTTGCTCAATAATGCTATGCAAGCAGAAAGATCCAAATATCTGCAAGCAAACAAATACGAACGAACAGAAGAGCGGACTGGGCATGCGAATGGCTACAAACCCAAAACCGTCAAGACCAGGTTAGGAGAGATCACGTTTGCCATTCCACAAGTACGAGAAGGTGGATTTTATCCTTCAGCGCTCGAAAAGGGAATGCGAAGTGAAAGGGCTCTGATGATTGCATTAGCTGAGATGTACGTTCAGGGAGTTTCAACTCGGAAAGTAAAAGCTATCACAGAGGAAATTTGCGGTATAGAGATCACACCCATGCAGGTCAGCCGAGCAGCTGCACAATTGGATACAGCTTTGCAGGAATGGAGAGAACGACCACTTGGTGAAATTCAATATCTGTTTCTGGATGCCCGTTATGAAAAAGTCAGAGAGGCAGGGCAAGTGCGAGATGGAGCAGTTTTAGTGGCTTCTGGGATCACTCCAGAGGGAGAAAGGCAAATATTAGGCGTATCAGTGTCTCTGAGTGAACATGAAACCCATTGGAAGGCTTTTTTACAGGGGTTGAAAGATCGAGGATTGCGAGGATTGAAGTTGATAACCAGTGATGATCACAGTGGATTAGGAGCGGCCAGAAGATCAGTTTTGGGAAGTGTACCATGGCAAAGATGCCAATTCCACTTACAACAGAATGCTGGGGCTTATGTTCCGAAACAATCAATGCGGATGGAAGTAGCGGCTGACATACGTGCGATGTTCAATGCACCTGATCGAAGAGCAGCTGAATTATTTCTCCAAAATGCAATTCAGAAATATACGCTCTCAGCTCCTCGGTTATCTGCCTGGATGGAGGATAATTTATCTGAGGGATTTACGGTGTTTGATTTTCCACTTGAACATCATAGATCAATCCGAACAACAAATAGTCTGGAAAGGATAAATAAAGAGATTAGAAAGAGAACTAGAGTGGTTGGCGTTTTTCCAAATGAAGCATCTTGTTTGAGACTTATTTCAGCAAAACTTATGGAAATTAGTGAGGAGTGGCAGATAGGAAAACATTATTGTGGAAATAAATTGCTAAATTGTTAAAGAAAAATGGATATTTCTGATTTGAAATTACAGAAAAAAGGTTGCTTAGTCA
>PGYF01000041.1:15252-19520 GCA_002839535.1 Nitrospira bacterium HGW-Nitrospira-1 | reverse complement strand
GGGGTCGTGGAATGACGGAGGGGATCGGGCAATGACACAAATTAGGAAGCAATTCATCCCTGTGCCAAGAGCACAGGGATGAATTGCTTATTCATTAAATAAACGTTTAAGGAGGCGCATTTGAGCATAACAGTTGAGGATATAACCAGTACAAAGAAACGGATGAAGATAGAGATTCCGACTGATATTATACAAAAAGAATACAGCACATCCCTCAGCAGTGTGAGGCAGAAGGCAAAAATACCCGGGTTCAGGCCCGGCCATGCGCCGGTGGGTATTATCGAAAAAAGATTCGGCAGTGACATTAAAAATGACATATTAGACAGGATAATTCCGGATTATTACTCAAAGGCGCTGAAAGAGGCGGATTTAGTCCCTGTAACGCTTCCCAAATTTGAATGTGAACTGGAATTCAGGAAGGACAAGCCGCTTTCTTTTTCTCTTAGTGTAGAGGTCAGGCCAAAGATTAACGAGTTGAAGTACGCCGGCTTAAAGATTGATGCTATAGAGAGCGCGGCAGAGGACAAGGATATAGAGGACACTCTCAAGGGGCTGCAGGAGGAAAGGGCGATATTTGAAGCTGTTGACAGGCCTGTCATAGAGAGCGATCTTGTTGTGATAGATTATGTGAAGTTTGACCCCACAGGGGAGAAGGAACTCTCTTCTGCAAAAGACCAGGTCATGAATCTGGGCAATAAGGTGGCCCCGCCCGGCATACTTGATGAGATAGTAGGCAAAAACAAAGGGGACATTATAGATATTGCCCTGCCTTCTTTTGAAGGAGGCAATGCTCAGGAAGGCGAAGGCAAAGGTCACCGTATCAGGATAACGATTAAGGAAGTAAAGGAGAAAAAACTCTCTGAGATCGATGACGAGTTTGCCGGGGATTTTGGTCATGACTCGCTCGAAGCCCTCAAGGAAAAGATCAAAGAAGGAATTCTGAAGGCCAGGAAAGACAAAGCCTCAGATCAGCAGAAGACAAAACTTCTTGATATGCTTGTCGAAACGCACGATATGGACGTCCCTGAATCTCTGCTTGCGCATGAGCTCGAAAATCTTGTTGTGAACGAAAAGGCATCTCAAAAAAAATCAGGTGAACTGATCAGCGGGACCGGGCAGGTCAAAGGCGCTGAAAACACGGATGACGCTGAAATAATAGAAAGGCTTCGGCCCAGGGCGATAAAGAATGTAAAGGCCTCGATGCTTCTTGACATGATTGCGGAAAAAGAGGATGTAACAGTTGCAGAAGACGAGATAAAATCCAGAATAGCGATCCTCGCAAGACATTTTCAGACAACGCCGGAAAATGTTATCAACCTCTTTGTTACCAAGGACGGCTCTCTGGAGAACTTCAAACATACCATACAGGATGAAAAAGTAATGAACCTTGTGCTTGCAAAGGCTGAACTGGTGAAAGGGGCTTAATTATGAGTGTTATTCCAATAGTTATTGAACAGACAGGGAGGTATGAAAGGGCTTACGATATATATTCGAGGCTGCTCAAGGACAGGATCATATTTCTGGGCGCTCAAATAGACGATCATGTTGCAAATACCGTAATAGCGCAGATCCTTTTTCTGCAGACTGACGACCCTGACAAAGATATACATATCTATATAAATTCGCCCGGCGGTATTGTGACGTCCGGCCTTGCGATATATGATACCATGCAGTATGTCAAACCAAATATCGCTACTTATTGCATAGGACAGGCTGCAAGCATGGGCGCGCTCCTTCTTTCCGCAGGCACAAAAGGAAAGAGATATTCATTGCCCCATGCACGGATAATGCTGCATCAGCCGATGGGAGGTTTTCAGGGGCAGGCAACTGATGTGGAAATACATGCCAGGGAAATATTAAAGATGAAGGACACATTGAATCAGATAATTTCGAAGCATACGGAGCAGCCACTCGAAAAGATCCGCACTGATACCGACAGGGATTTTTTCATGTCGGCGCATGAAGCGAAAGAATACGGCATAGTGGATGAAGTGATAGAATCAATCAAGAAATAAGCGGCTTGGCAGAGATAACGATTTTTCCAGGCGCTTAAGCGGAGGAATACATGGCTAAAAAAGATGACAGGGCCCTGAAATGTTCGTTCTGTGGTAAAGGACAGAACGATGTAAAAAAGCTTATTGCCGGGCCTACCGTATATATTTGCAATGAATGCATTGAATTGTGCAATGAAATCATTGCCGATGAATTGTATGCAGAGCCCAGCGCCGCGGCATTGCCGAAGCTGCCTGCTCCAAAAGAGATACATGCGGTGTTAAATGATTATGTCATAGGTCAGGAATATGCCAAAAGGATTCTCTCTGTGGCGGTTCACAACCATTACAAGAGGATTTACAATCCCGCAGGATCCGGCGTAGAACTTCAGAAAAGCAATATATTGCTTATTGGCCCAACAGGCACCGGCAAGACATTGCTTGCCCAGACCCTTGCCAGGACACTGGATGTGCCCTTTACAATAGCTGATGCTACGACACTTACAGAGGCGGGGTATGTTGGCGAGGATGTTGAAAATATCATACTCAAGCTCCTCCAGGCTGCTGATAATGATGTTGAGAAGGCGCAGAGGGGAATAATATATATTGATGAGATTGACAAGATAAGCAGAAAATCCGATAACCCGTCTATTACAAGAGACGTATCCGGCGAAGGGGTTCAGCAGGCCCTCTTGAAAATTATTGAAGGCACTGTTGCCAATATACCTCCCCAGGGAGGCCGTAAACACCCGCAACAGGAGTTTATACAGGTAAATACGACGAATATCCTTTTTATCTGTGGGGGGGCTTTTACCGGACTGGAAGGTATTCTGGATCAAAGGATAGGCAAAAAAACCGTAGGGTTTGGTTCAAAAATAGTCAGCAGGATCGAAAGAAAGATCGGCGATCTCCTCAGAATGACGGAACCGCAGGACCTGATCAAATACGGGCTCATCCCTGAATTTGTCGGGAGGCTGCCTGTTGTTACAATCCTGGATGAATTGGACGAGGCGTCACTTGTAAGGATTCTGAAGGAGCCGAAAAATTCGCTGATAAAGCAGTACCAGAAACTGCTTTCATTCGACAATGTCAAGCTGAAGTTTACAGACGGGGCTTTAGCCGCCATTGCAAGGAAAACGGTAAAGCGGAAATCAGGCGCAAGAGGGCTCAGGGCCATACTTGAAGAGATTATGCTGGACGTTATGTACGAGATACCGTCTCAGAAGGGCATCAAGGAATGTCTGATAACCGAAGAGACAGTGGCAAAAAAGGACAGGCCGATTCTTATTTATGAGAAGCAGGCTGAATCAGCATAGCAGGGAAAACGAGTAGTGCATTTTTCGGTTTAATCAGACCGCTGAGGTGTTCTTGATGTTAAGGATTTTTCGACTGCTTTTTTTATAGTTTCCTTCAGGGTTTCATCGCTTATGTCAGACAGGAGTTCGGCAATAAAAAACCTGTTTTCCCGAGTAAGTTCCGGGGCCTTGCAGTCAGGCAATATTTCCTGTTTTCTCTGCGGGATTCTGCCGAGCCTGAACCTTATGTCCTCGACGCCATAGGCGCTTAGTTTCTTGAGTATCTCACTCTTGTGATAGGAGAACTGCTGCATCCATATCGGAGAAGTCACATGGAGAAGAAGCTCCTTTTCTGAAAAACTCACAGGGAAAAGATGAGAAGTGATCGGCTCATCAAAGATTCCATACCAATCATGCCTGATACGGACAAGCCTGACGCTGCTCTCAAGCCCGAGGTTTTTCAGGAGAGGAGCAAGGACAGCGCCGGTTTTTTTCACTAAAAGACCTTTTTAACATTTCCTGAGCGCAGGCATCTCGTGCATACATAGGCGCGTTTAACGCCATTGCCGGTTGTAATACGCGTCCTTTGCAGATTAGGCATGACCTGTCTTTTTGTTCTATTATTAGCGTGGCTGACATTGTTGCCGATAGTCTTCTTTTTGCCGCATGCGATACAGCTTGCCATTTCAATTCCCCTTTCATAAATTGCATTAACGAAGTTTTTTATGATAGCATAATAAAATTAGTGTTACAAGGACTGTACCGGTAAGACTTTTTTTACAATCCGAATGTTAATTTCTTGATAAGGTCAGGTAATAATGCCAAAAGTAAGAATTTACGAATTAGCAAAAAAATTAAATAAGCACAGCAAGGAGATTCTGGATGAGCTTGCCAGGATAGGCATTGAAGGCAAAACTCATACCTCCGGTATTGAAGAGGATATTGCCAAAAGAATAGAGGATGCGTTTTCACCTAAACCTCC
>PGYF01000041.1:0-15203 GCA_002839535.1 Nitrospira bacterium HGW-Nitrospira-1 | reverse complement strand
CAGAAGAAGTCAAACCAGTCTCCGCCGCCCCTGAGACTGAAGATGAAGTGAAATTGCCTGACCGCTTCAAGAAGGAGATAGAGGCTGAAAAAATCGAGAAATTCAAGGCAAAGCCTGGTCTGCAGCGCGCATTTCAGACTGTCAGAAAGATTGAGCCGAAAAAATGGCAGAGCACGAGGGGATATAAGAAAGGCGAACGGCCAAGACCAGGGTTCAGACAGGAAGAGAAGGCCCCTGTTCTGTCAACAATGCCGCGGAAAAAAAACCTTAAACTTCGTGAAGGCGCTACTGTAAAGGAATTTTCGGAACTCCTCGGCTTGAAATTTTCGGACGTAATAAAAAAATTCATGGAACTCGGATATATGCCGACCATAAACCAGGCTGTTGATACTGATGCAGCGCTCCTGGTGGCGGAAAATTTTGGGATTAAAATGGAAATTGCCTCTGTAGAGGAAGATATAGATGAAGCAGTCGAGCTTCAGGAAGACGCTTCCAAGCTTGTGCCGCGCGCTCCTGTAGTAACGATCATGGGACATGTTGACCACGGCAAGACGTCCCTTCTGGATGCAATCCGTGAAACAAAGGTCACTGAAACAGAAGCAGGCGGGATTACCCAGCACATTGGCGCCTATAAAGTAAATTTAAAAGGCAAGGATATTGTCTTCCTGGATACACCCGGGCACGAAGCCTTTACAGCTATGCGGGCAAGGGGAGCAAAGGTTACAGATATTGTCGTCCTTGTGGTAGCTGCAGATGACGGCGTTATGCCTCAGACGATAGAGGCTATTAACCATGCCAGGGCGGCAAATGTTCCTATTGTGGTGGCTGTGAATAAGATAGATAAACCTGAGGCGAATGTGGCGCGGGTGATGACAGAGCTTTCAGAAAAAGGCGTTATTGCCGAGCAATGGGGCGGGCAGAATATATTTGTTGAGGTTTCGGCCAAAAAACGGAGCGGTATCGAGCGCCTCCTTGAGATGATCCTTCTTCAGTCCGAAGTTATGGAACTGAAGGCCAATCCTGACAGAAAGGCCAGGGGTACCATTATCGAGGCAAAAATTGATAAAGGGAGAGGCCCTGTAGCAACGCTTCTTGTGCAGTCAGGCGTCCTGAAAGTCGGGGATGCTTTGCTCTCAGGAGCGCATGTCGGCAAGGTGAGGGCGCTTATAGATGATACCGGCAAGAGAATACAATCAGCCGGCCCCTCAACGCCGGTTGAAGTAATAGGCTTTTCGGAAGTGCCTGCCGCAGGAGATATATTTATTGTTACCGAGGATGAGAAAAAGGCGCGGCAGATTGCCCTGGCGAGATTCCAGAAACAAAGGTCCCTCCAGATTGCAAAGGCCAAAAAATTGACTCTGGATGAACTCTACACAAAGATAAAAGAAGGACAGATTAAGGAATTGAACATAATCATCAAAGGCGATGTGCAGGGCTCTGTTGAAGCTATCAAGGACGCCTTTGAAAATATTACCCATCCTGAGGTTAAAGTGAGGGTAATACATGCCTCTGTCGGCGGCATCAATGAGTCTGACGTTATGCTGGCGGCGGCTTCAAATGCGATTCTAATCGGCTTCAATATAAGGCCTGAAGCAAAGGCTTCGCAGACAGCAGAAAAAGAAGGTCTCGACATAAGACTCTATAATGTGATCTATGAGGCGATAGAAGATGTGAAGAAGGCGCTGGAAGGCCTGCTTGAGCCTACGTTTAAAGAAAAAGCGCTCGGAAGGGCTGAGGTAAGGCAGTTATTTTCGGTATCCAGGCTTGGGACCATAGCCGGTTCATATGTAACCGATGGGTACATATCCCGCGCATGTGACGGGATTCGTGTTTTAAGGGATAATATTGTGGTGTACGAGGGCAAGCTGAGCACGCTGAAGAGATTTAAAGATGATGTAAAAGAGGCCCAGGCAGGGTATGAATGCGGTATCATGATAGAGAATTTTAATGATATTAAAGTTGGCGATATCCTTGAAAACTATATTATAGAAATAATCCCCAACCTCCAATCCCCAAAACAAATTATGCTTCCTTATAAACGTTCAGAGAGAGTCGGAGACCTTATACGTGAAGAGGTCGCTGATATAATCATGCGCCGCCTTAAAGATCCACGGATAGGTTTTGTTACGGTTACCGGCGTTGATATGTCGCCTGACATGAAAAACGCCATGGTTTATGTGAGTATCCTAAAGGAAGAGGAACGCGAACTTACCATGGAGATTCTGAACTCGTCAAAATCTTTTATACGTTCACTGCTTGCAAAAAGACTCAGTATGAAATTCATTCCTGCGGTTGAATTCCGATTTGATACCTCGATAGAATACGGCTGCAAGATTGACAAGCTTCTGAAAGAGATTAAAGACAGGGATGAAGATACCTAAAGAGATTATTTCAGTCCTTAATCAGGAAAAGGCCTTCTTGATAGCAACACACATTAATCCGGATGGCGATGCAATAGGTTCCGCCCTTGCCTTATCAAGCGCCCTTGAATCTCTGGGCAAAGAGGTGCATGTTTATAATAAAGACCGTGTCCCCGAATTCTACCGGTTTATGCCCGGGCATAAGAGATTCAGGAGGGGCATGAAAAACGCTTTGATAAAAAAACCTGTTCTGATCCTCCTGGACTGTAACAGCCCTGAAAGGGCGGCTCTTGAGCAATACTCGTTTCGAAAGTCTGTGGTTATAGATCACCACGAGACGGAAAGAGATTTTGGGGATATCAGGTGGGTAGTCCCCTCAGCAGCAGCCACCGGTCTTATGATTTTTTATCTGTTGAAGGCTATGGGTATAACATCCACTGCTGATATATCCACAAACCTTTATACTGCAATTGCTGGTGATACAGGAACTTTCCGGTACAACAATACTTCACCAGAAGTTCTAACAGCAGGAGCGGAACTCATAAAAACCGGAGCAAATCCGGCATTGATAGCGGAATGTCTCTATGAACAATGGGCAAGAAACAGGTTTGATCTCCTTGTGATGACGTTAAATAACCTTGAAATAAAAAATGATGTTGCTGTGATCCATATAACAAAAGATATGTTCTGTAAGACAGATACAATACCTGAAGATACAGAGAGTTTTTCGAACTTTCCGCGCATGATAAAGTCAGTAAAAATATCAGCCCTTTTCAGGGATATAGGGGACGGCTGCTGGAAGGCAAGTCTGCGGTCAAAAGGTGATGTTAATGTCGCGAAGATAGCTGAATTATATGGCGGCGGCGGACACAGGAATGCTGCCGGTTTCAAGGTCAGGGGCAGCCTGCAATCAGTAAAAGAACAGTTTCTCCGCGCAGCGAAAAAATTAGCCGGGAATTGATAGTCTTCGGTTTTTTATCTCTGAATCTCTCAGGATGACTTATGCATGTAATAATCAACTTAAATAAACCTTCAGGAATAACTTCACGACAGGCAGTGACAAAGGTCAAGCGTCTGCTTGGGGCCGGGAAAGCCGGACATGCAGGGACTCTTGATCCGCAGGCAACGGGCGTACTGCTTATATGCCTGAATGAAGCAACAAAGGTTACGAGATTTCTGATGGATATGGATAAACAGTATAAGGCACGAATAAAGCTTGGAGAAAGGACCGATACCTGCGACGCCGAGGGCAGAGTCATTGAAAGCAGGGATGTATCTTTTCTCTCCGAGGCTGTCCTGATTGATACTGTCCGGACATTTAAAGGTTCTATACAACAGAAACCACCGATGTATTCCGCAGTAAAGATTGGCGGGAAGGCGCTTTACAAACTTGCCAGAAAGGGTATTGAAATAGACAGGCCTGACCGGACAGTTCATATTTATGATATAAAGATAACCTCGATAGATATTCCCTATTTTGATGTGACGATTTCCTGCTCAAAGGGGACGTATATAAGGTCTATCTGTGATGATATTGGCTTGAAACTTGGGACAGGAGCTCATATGACATCGCTTGAAAGGACCGCAGTCGGGGGTTTTCACATAAAAGATTCATTCTCTTTTGATGATCTCGCCTCCAATGAAAAACAGTTTTATTCAATAGATCAGGCGCTGGTAAAATTGCCTGTTATAGAACTTGATGAAGCTGATTATTGCAAGGCAAAACATGGTATGCAGATTATTTTAAAATCTTTCAGCTCTTACAATGGAGAATTTGTGAAACTGAAAGATCCGGCGGGAAACCTCTTTGCTGTCGGCAGGGCCAGGTCAAATGTCATAAGCATAGAAAGAGTTCTGCATCTTAAATAAACTGGGTCTTCGTGGATGTGAGTGGGTAAATTGATCAGGGGGTGCGGGGCAGGCTCCGAATCCAGATTTATATATTGTTGTCATTGTCCGGCTTGACCGGACAATCCAGAATAGGGTATGGATTCCCCGGTCAAGCCGGAGAATGACGGAGGGGGGACGTGGAATGACGGAGGGGGGACGTGGAATGACGGAGGGGGGACGTGGAATGACATGATTTGTGACAAGAATGACCCACACGATTACGCGAAGACCCAATAAAGTATTGTCTATATCAGCAAAATCCATTATTTCAACTCATGCCAAAATCAAAATAATGTATATCACAATCACAAGAAAATTATGCTGCTCCTTGGCGCCAAGACCTCTGGATGTTAAACCGTTTTCTTAATGTTTAGTTTGAACTGTATGAAATGCCTGAAATATTTTGTAAAAAAAACTTGACAATAGTATTTATTTCTGGTAATCATAAACTATGATTTTTGGCGGAAAAGATTCAATCGGATTAGACATAGGCTCAACTTACATTAAAACAGTCAAGCTGAAAGAGGCTAAGGCCGGCTATGAACTCGAACTGTTTCATGCGCATCCGCTTCCTCCGGAATTGATCGTTGAAGGCTCGATAATCGATTCGATTCGTCTATCCAGCTCTTTAAAAGAGATGGTCAAGGCCGCCGGCATCAAGACAAAAAACGCCGTCATAGCCATTTCCGGGCATTCATCTGTAATTATTAAAAGGATTTCATTGCCTGAGATGACGGAGGAGGAACTCTCAGAGTCGATTAAATTCGAAGCTGAACAGTATGTTCCTTTTAATATCGAAGATGTAAATCTCGATTTTCAGATTATCGGCCCGAAAGAAGAGGCTGGACAGATGGATGTTATTTTAGTTGCCGTTAAAAAGGACATTATTAACGAATATATTTCTGTAGTCAAAGAAGCCGGACTTAACCCGATTATTGTTGATATTGGTTCATTTGCCCTTGAAAATATGTATGGAATAAATTATGAGACTGAACCCGATAAAAATGCAGCCTTGCTTAATATTGGCGCAAGCGCTATCAATATGATTATTTTAAAGGGCGGCGTCTCTGTATTTGCGAGAGACAGCTCTTTGGGCAGTAATCTGCATACAGAAGCGCTTCAGCGCGAATTTAACATTTCCCATGAAAATGCCGAGAGATTGAAAAGAGGGGAATCTGTTGAAAATGTTTCTCCTGAGGATGCGCAGGTTGTCATGGCATCGGCCTCCGAAGAAATCCTCAATGAGATTATGCGTTCCTTCGATTATTACAGGAGCGCTGTTATCCATGAAGATATCTCCGAAATAATCCTGAGCGGCGGATGTTCATTGATCGGCAATTTCGTATCTATGACGGCAAAACGGTCCGGTATAAAAACAAGGCTTGTTGAACCTTTCAGGAACATAAAAATACCCAGGAAATTTGATATGACATACATAGAAGAAACAGCGCCGATGATGGCTGTTGCTGTCGGGCTGGCTTTAAGAAAGCAGGGTGACAGATGATAAAAGTCAATCTCCTCCCTGAGGAAAAGAAGAAGAAAAAGCAGAAGCCCTTGCCTGCATTCCTGATTTCTACGCTATTTATTACCCTCATCGCAGGCGCGATACTTGCATATCTTGTATTTTTCTTTAGCGGACGCGTATCTGAAAGGCAGACAACGGCGAGGCACAACGAAGCGAAGATAGCAGAACTTAAACAAAAGCTCAAGGATGTAGCGGATTACGAAAAACGCAATGCTGTTTTTCAGCAGCGAAAGGAAATTATCGAAACACTGGGAAGGAATAAGTCTGTCCCTGTTAAAATTCTGGATGAGGTAAGCGCGCTCCTTTCTCCCGGGGTTTGGCTTACTGCGATGGATGTAAACGGGTACAACGTAAACTTAAGCTGTACGGCGTTCACAAATGCAGATGTTGTAAATTATGTGGATAATCTCAAAAGCTCAAAGCTCTTTACTGATATTTATCTCCAGGAATCCGTTCAGGCGCAGGTAACAGGGGTCTCACTATATAATTTCAAATTAACTTTTAAGGTTAAGGCATGATATGGCTGTTAATTTAAACATAAAAAATCTGTCGCAGCGGACAAAGATGATTATATCGGTTATCCCTGCTGTTATATTGTCCATTGCCGTCATTATATTGGTAATTATGCCGAAACAGAAGGAAATCAAAAAACTTGACGCAAGGATAGACGCCCAGAATAACGAGATTGCCGCTGATCAGGCTAAAGCCGCAAAACTCGAGATCCTCAAGCAGGAAAATGAGAGGCTGATAAAGAGAATAAATGAGCTCAAGGAACAGTTGCCGGAGGAAAAAGAGATTTCCTCGCTTTTGAAGCAGGTCTCTGATCTTGGCATGGCAGCCGGCCTGAATATAAAATCATGGAAACCCAGCCAAAAGACTACGCATTCAAGCGGCATTGTCTATGAAATTCCTGTTGCCGTAGAAGTTGACGGCGCTTACCATAATTTAGGGATTTTTTTGAGCAGCCTGACAAAATTGAACCGGATTGTAAATATCAGTGATATGAAATTGCAAAGTTCCAGGGCAGTCAAAGGGGAAAATCTCCTCAGCGTTTCATTTAAAGCCTCAACCTTCTCTGCTATCCCTGAGGCAGAGATAGTCAAAGCTGAGGAAAAAACCGGTGATAAAAAACGATGAAAATGATGAATAAATGTATTTACGTTTTTATTTTACTGTCCTTCATGGGTTTCGGGTGCAACGATAAGGCTGCCGTAAACAGGCAACCTGTTACGCAAAGGCCGGCGGCAACTGCCCCTGCTGCGCCCGCAGTTGTTCAGAACGAGGAACTAAAGGTTGAAAAAGAGATATATGAATATGCCCTGAAAGGAAGAAGGGATCCATTTGTGTCTCTGGCTCAGGCCAAAAAAGCAAAACCCAAAATGAAACCAGGAGCCGGTCCGACAGAGAAGTTTGATGTGGATGAAATAAAGCTTATTGCGATAACATGGGATGCCCAGCAATACTATGCCATGATAACGCTGCCGGACAAAAAATCATATACAATCAAAAATGGAATGTCAATAGGCCTGTATGATGGAAAGGTCATAGAGATTACTAAGGATTCCGTGCTTGTCAGAGAGCAGGTTAAAGACTACAGAGGTCAAACCAAAACCAAAGATACCATATTGAAACTCCGCAAGGAGGAGGAAGAATGAAAAAAAGTACAATATCAAAGCTAAGTACGGCAATCCTTATGGCGCTGCTCCTTTTAGGCTGTGCTACAACATCCGGAACAAAGGAAGCGTCATCGGCAGCAGAAATACCTGTGATTACTGATATAGCGATAGAAGACGGCAATGTGGTGATCAAAAGCAATAAAGACTTTACTTATACAGTATACAGCGCAAATGATCCTTACAAAACCACGATAGAAATCCCTGATATGTCAATAGGCGCATTCACAGGCAGGATTGTCTCGGATAAATCCGGGTTAGAGATAATACCCAAACAGATAGATTCACCTCGTAAGTCAGCGAGGCTTGATATTATGTTACAGACACCGGCCGCAATATCTCCTGTATATAAGGATAATACCCTGGCGCTTTCGATTAAAAAAGAGCAGCCTGTTGTTTGGCCGGCATTTAAAGATAAAGATATTACATCGAAAGATATTGAGAGCCGGCCTGATGCTGCGGCTTATTTAACTGCTGCTGAAACCCCTGCTTATGCTGTAAAGGCGGTTGATGAGACTGCGCAGCCGGCAGCTAAAGCAACTGAGATTATGGGCATAGAGCTTAAAAAGACTAAAGATGCGGTAAAAATATTGATTACCGGCAATGGCGCCATAATACCGAATGTTTTCCCGCTCAACGAGAAAATTGTTGTGGATATTCCCGATGTAGTATTAAAAGCCGCCCTGCCGGAAAATGTAATCGCGCCGTTAAAGGCTATAAGGGCCGGCAAACACAAGGATAAGTTGAGACTTGTCTTCGACTTAAAAGAGAAGACGAATTTCGACGTCGCCGCCATAGGGAATTCCGTAGAGATTTCTTTGCAGGCCAGGGAAGTGCAGGCAGCTAAAACGCAGGAGCCGGCAGCAGCCCAGACTTCTTTGCAAAATTCAGCAAAGGCAGTTCCCGCATCATCTGCTGCCTCGTCAAAACCGGTGCAATCGGCTTCCGTAACCGAGCCGTTGATTGAAGGCGAATTTACAGGAAAGAAGATATCCCTTGATTTTCAGGATGCTGATATAATTCCCATATTCAGACTGCTTGCTGATGTAAGCGGATATAACATTGTTGTTGACCCGGCTATAAAGGGCGCCATTACACTGAAGCTTATAAATGTGCCGTGGGATCAAGTGCTTGACATAATGCTGAAGACCTTCAGCATCGGCAAGACAGTAGATGGCAACATAATATGGATAGCGCCTGTGACAACATTTGCCAAAATAGCCAGAGAAAAGGCGGATAAAAGGCTGGCGGAAGAAACAGCAGGGGAACTTGTCGAGGAGGCAATAAGAATAAACTACGGCAGCGCAACCGAGATACGTAACGCAATAGGCGGCGGCTCTGGGGGCGGCGTTGATCAGAGAGAGAGAGGCGGCGGACTGCTTAGTCCGAGGGGCAGCGCCTCTGTTGATAACAGGACGAATACCCTTATTGTAAAAGATCTTCCGGTGAACCTTGCCAAGATAAAGGCCCTCATTAAGATAATGGATATTGCAAGCCCGCAGGTGATGATTGAGGCAAAGATAGCTCAGATAAGCAGTGGTTACAGCGAGAAACTCGGCATAACTTGGGGAGGCTCTTTTACGACTACAGGGCCTAACACCATTGACGGGAATTTCTCGGTTAATTCCCCTGTGGCTGCGGCAGGATCTTCGACTACAAATCCAGGAGGGGCTGTGGGGTTGACCGTGGGGTTGGCTAACTACTTTAAGTTAGATATGTTTTTGTCGGCCCTTGAGACAATAGGAAAATCCAAGACACTTTCAAATCCCAAGATTCTGGCATTGGACAATGCGTCTGCAAATATTCAGCAGGGCAAGACCTTTTATGTCCAGACATTGGACGACAAAGGGAACCCAAAGTCAGAAGAAAAAACAGCAACACTGAGCCTTACTGTCAAGCCCAGGATAACCCCTGATGGTTACATTCAATTAGAAATAACCGCCACAGACGATTCGCTTGAAATCTCAGGACAATACCCTGTTGTAAATAAAAGAAGCCTTCAGACAACAGCGCTTGTCAAAAACGGGGAAACGCTGGTATTGGGCGGGATATATACCTCGAACGAAACTGAACTCGAAACAGGCATGCCGTGGCTCAGGAAGATACCTGTATTGGGCTGGCTTTTTAAGACTAAAACGCAGACTGGTCCTGAGATCAAGGAGATCCTGGTTTTCATAACTCCGACAGTTGTAGCCCAGCAGAAATAAAACTCCCAGTCGCAGAGATAGCGGGGTATCCAAAATCTCCCCTCCCCATTGAGGGAGGGGGGGAGACAGTTCGCCTTAACGCTACCAATTCGACTGTAACTAATTTGGACTCTGATGTAGCAAAACGTTCCAAGACCAGCACTGATGTTAATTTTTGTATTATCCCCCCAGATACAATCACTATCCCTTGTGTAATTTTCCATTTTTTGGCAAATATAACGTTCTCTGTTTTTATGATATAGTCTGCCCAAACAGGCAGGCAAACACGCAGGCTTTACTTTCCCGCTATAATTTTAATAACATAGTGGCATGAAAAAACCGGACATTAATAGGCTTAAAGATTCTCTTATCAGCCGCAAGGAGGTCGTTGCAGCTTATGTATTCGGCTCTTATGCTGCGGAGAGGCTTACATCTCTGAGCGACATGGATATCGGAATCCTGGTTGACAATAATATTGCCGGCAGGGACTACGGCAGGCTCAAATTAGACATAATGAACGGACTGATAGAGACTTTTTCTTTTGACAGGTTTGATGTTGTTATCCTTAATGCGGCACCGCCCTTGCTGACCCATGAAATCATAAAAAAGGGGAAACTGCTTTTTTCAAGGGATGAGAGGCAGCGGATCGGATTTACCGCAAGGGAAACAAGACACTATCTAGACACAATCCATCTGAGAAATGTCCAGGACAGGGTACTTCATGAGAAGATAAGGAGAAGGGATTTTGGTTATTTCAAGGGAAGTCATAAATACTCGATTGAAAAGATTAGAAAAGGCTCTCCAGATACTCCAGCAGTCAAGTAACCTTGCGTTTGAAGAATTGGCTGCGAATGACCTGCTCCTGAGCGCTGTTGAAAGAAATTTTCAGGTCGCAATAGAGTGCATCTTTGACATAGGAACCCATATAATCGCAGAAAAGGGCTTTGAAAGCCCTGATGATAATGCAGATATCATCAGGATACTTGGAGATGAAGGGGTAGTTACTCCGGATTTTGCGGAAAGGGCCAAAGGCCTGGCAGGCTTCAGGAATATCCTTGTCCATGAATATACAGGCATAGATTATGGTCTGCTGCATCAATATCTTCAGAACAGGCTCGATGATTTTAGAGAATTCGCAGAATACACAAGTAGTTATCTGGGAAAAGAGGCATAAGAAGAGATATGGCCAATATCAGATTTCTGACAGCAGGCGAATCACACGGCAAGGGACTTATAGGGATAATTGAAGGGATTCCCTCCGGGATTCCGGTAACTTCAGATGACATTGACAAAGACCTCAGGCGGCGTCAGGGAGGATACGGCAGGGGCGGGAGGATGACGATAGAATCAGACCATGCGAATATCCTTTCAGGCGTCAGGTGGGGTAATACCCTAGGTTCTCCGATTGCTCTGCTGATAGAGAATAAGGACTGGAAGAACTGGGAGGAGGGCATGTCTGCTGAAGCTGCCTATGAAGGGTCTATAAAGCCGGTTACGCGCCCGCGGCCAGGCCATGCAGACCTTGCAGGGGCGATAAAGTATGATACGCATGACATAAGAGACATCCTGGAACGGTCAAGCGCAAGAGAGACTGCGATGAGGGTCGGCCTTGGGGCAATAGCAAAGAAATTTCTGCTGGAATTCGGGATTATATTCGGCAGTTATGTTATTCAAATAGGAAGCATTAAGATTCAAAATTCAAGATTCAAGATTCAAGATAAAAAAAACATGTATCATGTATCGGGCGTCATGTATCGTGAACTATTTGAAAAGGCTGAGAAATCCCCTGTCAGATGCCCTGATGCAGACGCTTCAAAGAGAATGGTCAGACTGATCGATAAGGCGACAAAAGAAGGTAATTCACTGGGCGGTGTGTTTGAAGTCTTTGTTACAGGGCTTCCCGTAGGACTTGGAAGCCATACGCAGTGGGACAGGAAACTTGATGGCAGGCTTGCGCAGGCGTTGATGTCTATACAGGCGATTAAGGGCGTTGAGATTGGCATGGGCTTTGAGATGAGCGGGAGAAGCGGCTCTGAGGTAATGGATGAGATATTCTACGGAAGTCAGAAGTCAGAAGTCAGAAGTCAGAAGATAAAAAAAGAATATATTCAATCCGGTTTTTACAGAAAAACGAATAATGCCGGCGGCGTCGAGGGCGGAATGACTAACGGAATGCCGGTCATCATCAGGGCGGCCATGAAGCCGATCCCGACCCTCAGAACACCCCTTATGTCAGTAGATATAAATACCAGGAAGCCGTTTTCAGCTGCCTACGAGCGTTCTGATATCTGCGCAGTCCCTGCTGCGGCTGTTGTTGCAGAGGCCATGGCTGCTCTTGTTATAGCGGATGCATTTTTAGAAAAATTCGGCGGTGACGGCAGAGACGAGGTTTTAAGAAATTATAATTCGTATATGTCATATGTAAATACATTGTGAAGAACCCTGTGCCAAGAGCACAGGGATGAATTGCTTATTCATTAATTTCAACTCAAGCAGATATAAACGGGCTTAAAATAGTAACGGCATATTTTATAAAATCCCTCCTAACCTCCCTTTTCCAAAGGGGGAATAAAAGGGAAAGTTACCCGCTTGAAATGAGAAATAGCCTCAAAAAATAAGGTTATCTACAGATATGAAAAATATTGTCTTAACAGGTTTTATGGGGACAGGCAAGACAACTATCGGGAAGGCGCTTGCGAGGATGCTTCATACGAGGCTTGTTGATGTTGACGAAGAGATAGAGTCAGCCCAAAAAATGACCATCAATGATATTTTTAAAATTTACGGTGAACAACATTTCAGAGATATTGAAACAGCCATGATAAAGAAACTTGCGCAGGAGAGGGGTATTATCATCTCAACAGGCGGAGGATCTGTCTTGCGGGATGAAAATATGGTGGCGCTGAAGGAAAATGGAATTGTTTTTTGCCTTAACGCAGACGCTGAAACAATACTGGAGCGGACAAGCAGGCATGAAGACAGGCCGTTATTAAAGGTGGAAAACCCAAAGGAAAAAATCAATGAACTTCTTGCCTGCCGAAGACCTTTTTATGAAAAGGCAGGCATCATGATAGAGACCGGCAATAAATCCCCTTTAGAGATAGCGCAGGAGATTATGGAGACAGTGAAATGGAGAAAATAAGGGTAGAGCTTGGGGAGAGAAGCTATAACATAATCATCGGCAACGGGATGCTGAAGGATATCGGCAAGACGCTTGAAAGGTTTGAATTCAGCAAAAAAGCAGCCCTGATAAGCAATCCTACCGTGTATAACCTTTACGGCAAAACGGTTTCAGAATCACTAAAGGATTCGGGCTACGACCTCACAGAAGCGCTCATTCCTGATGGTGAAGAGTATAAGAGCCTGGCCTTTACCGAGAAGATCTATGAAGCATTATTAAAGGCCAAGATAGACAGAAAATCAGCGCTCATTGCGCTTGGGGGAGGCGTTATTGGTGATATAACAGGATTTGCCGCCTCTACCTATATGAGGGGGATTGACTTCATACAGGCGCCGACCACGCTTCTTGCGCAGGTTGACAGTTCAGTAGGCGGCAAGACAGGCGTTAATCACCCGCTGGGGAAAAATATGATCGGGGCCTTCTGGCAGCCGAGGCTTGTATGGATAGATACAGCGACACTGGAAACATTGCCGCGCAGGGAATTTCTATCCGGACTTGGAGAGGTTATAAAATACGGCGTAATATGGGATAATGATTTTTTTTCATATCTGGAGACGAACAGGGATAAGCTGTTAAGGCTTGATATAGCTGCGCTGACATATATCATAAGACGTTCCTGTGAGATAAAAGCAGAGGTTGTCTCAAAAGATGAGCGTGAATCCGGTCTCAGGGCGATATTGAATTATGGCCATACGATCGGACATGCCATAGAGACTGTTACCGGCTACAGGAAATATCTGCATGGGGAAGCTGTTGCTATTGGCATGTATATGGAGGCAAAGCTGTCGCAGCAAATCGGCCTTATAGATAATAAAGAGGTGTTGAGAATAAAAGCCCTTATCGCCTCTTACGGGCTGCCTTCGGAAATGCCGGGTGAAATTAAGGCAAACGACCTTATCGAGGTGATGCGGATTGATAAAAAAACAATTGGAGGGAAGATGCATTTTGTCCTTCCCGAAAAAGCAGGGTCAGTAAGAATTCATGGACATGGATGACTGAAAAGTATTTTGCAGCAACACCTTTTACATGCCGGAATACAATTTTTAACCTGCATATAATTATTCAATCAGCGATTGTAAATTGTATTACGGCATACTGGAAAATCCTGTTGAAATTAAAAGACTTTGAAGGCATTCGTGTCCATGCGAATATAATTCAAATGCATTTTTTGGGTAAAGCGCAAATTAGAAGGAATTTGTGACCCTTTTAATCTCTTCGAGTTTCTTTATTGCCTTGCCTGAATCAATTGCGTCTTTTGCTATTTCAAGCGCTGCGTGAAAACCGTCTGTTTTTCCGGCAACAATGATGGCTGCCGCTGAATTTATCAAGACAATATCGCGTTTGGCGCCTTTTTCACCATTGAGTATCTGCAAGGTTATCTTTGCGTTTTTATCTTTGTCCCCGCCGATCAGGTCTTCTCTCTTCCCCTGTTTCAGGCCAAAGTCTTCAGGTGAAAGGTATATGTTCTCTACTTTGCCTTTTGAAAATCTTGAGGCCTTTGTCCTGTTTGTGATCGTTATCTCATCAAGTCCGTCTTCACCGTGGACCACCATCGCATCTACTGCGCCGAGGTTGCCGAGCACTTTTGCCAGCGCCTCAGTAAGGTGACTTGAGAATACCCCTAATATCTGCCTTTTCGCCCCGGCAGGATTTGTTATGGGCCCGAGTATATTAAAAATAGTGCGGACGCCCATTTCACGTCTCGGACCGATCGCGTATTTCATGGCGGGATGAAACAACGGCGCAAACAAAAAGCCAAATCCGGTCTCGAAAAGACACTTCTCGACATTTTCCGGCTGAAGATCTATCCTTACGCCAAGCGCTTCGAGAACATCCGCGCTCCCTGACTTGCTGGATACGGACCTGTTGCCGTGTTTTGCAACCGGGATGCCTGCTGCGGCAACCACAATAGCAACAGTTGTCGATATATTGAACGTATTGGACATATCGCCGCCTGTTCCGCAGGTGTCGAGCGCCCCTTCGGGCGCTTTTATCCTCGCTGCTTTCTCCCGCATTATCCTTGCTGCGCCGGTTATCTCATCAACAGTCTCGCCCTTTATCCTGAGTGCAGCAAGAAAAGCCCCGATCTGCGCATCGGTTGCCCTTCCCTCCATAATCTCATTCATGCACTCCGCCATCTCGGCTTCGGACAGGTTGACGCTGTTTACTAAAATATTGACAGCCTCTTTAATCATCTCTTCCCTCTTTTCATCAGGATATTACTTTTGTCGGATTGTCTGCTCAACAGCAGGTAAATTTTACATGTTATATACAGCAGATTACAAGACCGCGAATTGCCTCATCTAAAATCTACATGAAAGTGAATCGTTGCCTCATTTAAAAAACTATACGAAAAAATATCAAAATAGTCTCTCATAAATCAAAAAT
>PGYF01000138.1 GCA_002839535.1 Nitrospira bacterium HGW-Nitrospira-1 | reverse complement strand
CATAGCTCAATAGTCTCAAAAAAAATCGTTTCCTGCTCTGGGTTTGGAATATTTCCTTACCTTCTATCTTAATCTCAGCGCCATAACAACTGCATCTTCAACAGGTGAAACATAATAGTTTTTTCTCGTTCCAAGAAGGCCAAAGCCGAATTTTTCATATATTTTCAGCGCCACGTCATTTGAAGCCCTCACCTCCAGAAAAATAGACCCGCAGCTGCGATCTCTCATAATATCAATCATCTCTTTAATCATGCGAGATGCTATCCCACGCCCTCTGTACTCCTGATGAACTGCAAGGTTGAGGATATGTCCTTCATCTATAATTACATCGGCGCAGAGATACCCAACAACATGTTCGTTTATCTTCGCAACCCGCAAAATCGCTGTGGTCTTGAATATTTCATTGTAAAAAAGGGGTTCAGACCAGGGCGTTTTAAATGAGGCGGTTTCTATGGCAAGCGCTTCGGGAAGATCATCAACCTTCATGTCGGCGATAATCAGTTCTTTTCCGACCATTTCACCTCAGCTTCAGATCTTCTGATATAAAAAGGGATTGTCTCCGAAATTACGGCAAATTCACCTCTGAGGGCCTTCTCCATGCCAAGCATTGCCACATTCGCAGGAGACGGCGCCATTTTATCCATGGGTGCAAGGACAGCCCTGTCTTTCATAATGCCGGTGATTTTCCCCCTGTATAGCAGCGCTCCTTCACCGGCGAATAAAACCTTGCCCTGAAGTTTTTCCAGTAATGTCTCGGGCCTGACTGACACACATTCAATAAGCGTTCTGAAGCTGTTTTCTTCCCAACTGTATACAGATGCATACACCTCGCTTTTTCTGGCGTCCAGCATAAGACAAACAGGATAAGCGCTGTATGGGAAATTCCATGCAAAGGCGTCCAGAGTAGGAACCGTAACCACAGGCTTGCCCGTAGCATAAGAAAGTCCCTTCACCGTACTCAGGCCAATCCTTAAACCAGTGAACGACCCGGGGCCAATCGCAACAGCAAATACATCTATATCATCCAGGGTCAGTTCAGACTGGATGAGGGTATTATTGACTGTGGCCATCAACCGTTCCGAATGTGTTGTCTTGACATTAAGCCTTGTCTCGGCAATAAGGCCGGCGGTTTCATCGATTATTGCAATACCGCCGAGCATCGTTGAAGTTTCTATGGAAAGTATCTTCATGTTGATTATTATATCTGTTTCACATTCGAAATAGTCAGGACGAATTGCCTCATCTAAAATCTACATGAAAGTGAATCGTTGCCTCATTTAAAAAACTATACGAAAAAATATCAAAATAGTCTCTCATAAATCAAAAA
>PGYF01000137.1 GCA_002839535.1 Nitrospira bacterium HGW-Nitrospira-1 | reverse complement strand
GAGAGTGTTGAAAAACAAGTGATTAATTGACAAATCCAACGAAATTTGATTCAATATAGGAAAACCAACAGAGAGGTGAAATAGCATGGATCAAGAACGATATGCAGAAACGCGAAATCAATCCTTCTACGGAGATTACCTATATGATATGGTGGTACCACAAGATCATTTCTTTCGGAAATTACGAGACCTGATCGATTGGAGCCGTTTTACTAAGAAACTGATCAAGCTGTACAAAGGAGGAGGTGTCGTTGGGCGACCTCCATTTGAGCCAGGGATGCTACTTAGAATCGAACTGGTCGCATACCTTTACAATCTCTCTGAAAGGCAGGTTGAAGAATACTTGAATGACACCCTGTCAGCAAAATTCTTTGTCGGACTGGCAGCCGACCAACCTGCGCCAGATCATAGTACACTGACAGTATTTCGCAATCGGTTATTACAGCGCGGGAAACAAAAGATATTTCAAGAAATGCTGGCAGAAATAATACAGATTGCACTGGAAAAAGGTGTGAAGTTTGGATCCATTCAGATCATTGATAGCGTTCATAGTATGGCCAACGTTAATACAGCTAAAGATAAAAAACGAGAAGACAAGGGGAAAGGTCCGCGTGACCCAGATGCTAAGTGGGGAGTGAAACACAAACGCACAGCAAAAACACCAGAAGGCAAGGAGATCGAACAAAGAGAATACTTCTATGGATTCAAAGCACATGTCAGTATGAATGCAGAGACAGGGCTGATCAGTAGTCTGGAGACAACTTCTGGAGAAGCATATGACGGACATCATTTCTGCTCTCTGGTGGACAAGGATCTTGAACAATCCTTACCATTGGAAACGTATGCAGGCGACAGAGGATATGATGATAGTAACAATCATTTCTATCTGGTCTACAAAGATCTCCATTCAGCTATTCGTTTAAAAGAAAATCGGATCAAAAAGAAAGATAAAAACAAAGAGGTGTGGCTAAATTTGATCCGGACATCTGAGTACCAACAGGGAACAAAAGAACGGTATAAGATTGAACGTAAATTTGGGGAAGCAAAGCAAGGGCATGGATTAGGTAGGTGTCGGTATATTGGAAAAATGAAGTTTGCATACCAGGCTTTTCTGACAGCGATGGTGCTTAATTTGAAACGGATGGTGAGACTGCTTACAGGTGTTGGATTCAAAACGAAAGGTGTAATGATAAGTTAGCCAAGGGACAAATGTCGATCCTGGCAGAAATGGAGAGTAGCTCGAACTAAAAATGGTCTAATTATGTGTTCAAATCTAAAAATATTGAACCAAAAAGAACAGTTTTTGCTTTTTGGAAAGTGAATTTTGTCAAAA
>PGYF01000136.1 GCA_002839535.1 Nitrospira bacterium HGW-Nitrospira-1 | reverse complement strand
ATCCTTGGGGTCTTATGAAGACGCGATAGACGAGGTCACCGATAAGTGATGTCATAACAATGACCACAAATAGGGCAAACACCTTCTTGTTGACCATGCGTTACGCCTCCAACGTAATTGGGCCTAATTGTTACCCGTTTGCTTACGCTGGCCGGTCAGGCGCATAAGCACCAAAATCAAAAGGATCCCAATAGCAGATCCCAACGCAAGGGACAGGTAACTATTCCATTTGAGACTACCCCTGGTCAGATAGTCTTTCAGTGCGATGATTCCTATCCCGAAAACTGCTCCGATCCCATAACCTAGAAGTCTTTTGTAAGGTCTTTCCAGCTTCCTTGCAAGTTGAGGAAATACCAAGATCGCGCAAATCATGACCCCCAACATGATGACAAATAAGTCAGTAGGATCCTGATGTAGCACTTTGGCACGGTATGCCGCGTCGCCCATAAGCAACACACTCGTGGTCAGCACCATAACCAATACGGATTTTTCATCTTTTGTCATGCAAAGCCTCCTTGTACCAGTTTTTCGGTGACCAGATACACAGAGGTGTTTTGGGCAGCTACGCTGCCCAAAACACCTCATAAAGTACTAGCGTCAAGGGTAGGTGGTACAGTATTCTCCACAAAATATTGACATCGCCACGCCACAGACAACCGCCCCAAAAATAGTCACGAATGCCAGCACACATACAAGTGAAGTGACAGCTGCACAAACCACAGTACAAACCGTAACGTCACGTTGAGTTAGATTGTTGTATTTAGGTGTCTCGCGCATCAACCCGGGTGCTTTCGTTTGACATTGTAGTTGTTTCGATAAGATGGTTTCTTGACGCGTTACTCCATCTTCGGTTGTCTCTTGTTGCCATCCGTCTTTGGTTTCTAGATAGCGAGAACGGCTTCCGTCAGGACGACGCATCACGATGCTGCGGCCATCCTGTTTATCCATATTGTAGAGATCCAACTGCCTGATATGTACAACGCTTTGTGAGAGCGTATCTACAATCATCAGCATGAGGCTGTCCTTGCTGCGAACAGAGGGTTTCTTGATGATCGGACGTTTCATAAGGCGATCAAGAAGCTGTGTATTCGCGGCCTCCTCAAAGCCCAAAGCAACCTCATACAGACGTTGTCCCTTGACTTCCCCAAGAAACACTATGGCTTGCGAACCCGACACGTAGAAATGCTGGCCTTGCTCTGCCGGTATCAAGGCCAGCGGGTACTGATTGGTATCAAGATATAAACCTTCCTTCGCGGCTGCTTTCTGCATCCGTTGCACATCACCTGCATTGAGAGCCAAAGCACGAGCCTTTTCAGCCTCTGCAAGTTCCTGCTCGG
>PGYF01000040.1:9868-13280 GCA_002839535.1 Nitrospira bacterium HGW-Nitrospira-1 | reverse complement strand
GCGGCGATTACCCCTGCGCTGAAAGATGTTCAGGCGGCGCTTGAGGAGGTGAGCCGCATTATCAGGCTTAAGCATTACTCCTACAGCACGGAACGCACCTATCTGCAATGGGTTGAACGCTTTTTCGCCTATGTAACCGAAACCGCTGGAAAGCAGATAGATGCTGTAACCGCAGAGGATTTCAGGGATTTTCTTTCTCATCTTGCTATTAACATGCATGTTTCAGCCTCAACGCAGAATCAGGCATTTAATGCTATTTTATTTTTGTTCAGAAATGTGCTCAATAAGGAAGTGGGCGAGCTTGATACCACAGTACGAGCAAAACGGGGGCAGAAGCTGCCGGTGGTGCTCACGGTGGATGAGATCAAGCGTTTTTTTGAACAAATGAGCGGCACAAACCGTCTCATGACAGAACTCCTGTATGGAGCGGGACTGCGTCTTGTGGAGCTTGCACGGCTACGGGTTGCAGAGTCCGCTGGACGCGCTGTACAGTGCAGAATGAAGGCATTCATGTCCATGCGAGCATAATTCAATTGCATTATTCGGGTTAATTTTGCGGGTTAGAATAATCTTGGATGACCGGACCGCTCTTCGATAAGTTTTAACAGTTCGGTATAGGAGATTGTCCTGACCCCGAGAGACTTCGCCTTCAGGAGTTTTGAACCGGGTTCCTCGCCGGCAATGAGAAAATTCGTCTTTGCAGAAAGCGCAGAAGACGGGCGACCTCCATGTTTTTCGATCAGGCCTTCAACTTCTTTTCTCGGCTTCGGCAATGTGCCCGTGATCACAAAGGAAAGCCCTTTCAACGGCAGATGAGCGTCTGTCCCGGCAGCAAAGTCAGGGTTTTTAATATCCAGTCCGAGTTCTATCATCGAATTGAGGGTCTGCAGATTTTTCTTATCATTGAAGAATGCCGCAACCGAAGATGCGATCTTCTCACCCGCCTGTTTTATATGGATGATCTCCTCAGGAGATATGTGGTAGAGGGCCTCCAGTGTTCTGAAATTCTTTGCAAGGAGCTTTGCGGCATATTCCCCGACGTGAAGGATACCGATCGCAAAGAGAAACTTCGCAAGGGTTGTATGCTTTGATTTTTCAATCGCATCAATAAGATTATGCGCTGATTTTTCAGCAAACCGGGGAAGCTCCAATAAGTTTTCTTTTTCAAGCCTGTAGATATCCTCAAAGCGCTGTATCAGTCCCCTCGAATACAGCAGCTCCACATTCTTTTCGCCAAGCCCTTCGATATCCATCCCCCCGCGCGACGCAAAATGGATGATCTTTTCCTGTATCTGCGCGGGGCAGTGCAGAGACACACACCTGACAGCGACTTCGCCTTCTTCCCTCATGACCGTAGATCCGCAGGCAGGACATTTCTCGGGGATCGAGAAGGACTTTTCCCTGCCGGTCCTCTCTTCCTTGACAACCATGACTACATGGGGGATCACATCGCCTGCCCGCTCGACAACAACCGTGTCGCCAATCTTTATATCTTTTCTTTTGATTTCGTCCCAGTTATGGAGCGTTGAACGGGAGACCATGACCCCGCCGATCTTGACAGGCTCGAAGACGGCAAAGGGGGTTATCACCCCTGTTCTGCCAACACTTCCGTGGATCTCCCTGATTTTTGTCGTCCCCTGATGTGCCTCAAATTTATAGGCTATCGCCCAGCGGGGCTCTCTTGTCTTCACCCCTAATTTCTGCTGAAGTACAAAGTCATTCACTTTTATCACTGCGCCGTCGATCTCGAAGGTAAAGTCGCCGCGGGTATCTTCAATCTCCCTGACAACAGCGATGACCGCATCAATCCCTTGTACGGTCTTCATCATGGCCGGAGTCGGAAATCTCGCCTCTGCCAACCAGTTGACAAGCTCAGCCTGACTTTTCAGCCTCAGGCCCTTCACTGCCCCTATCCCGTAACACGCAAGATGGAGCTTGCGTAACATTGTGACTGCAGGGTCGAGCTGCCTGATAGAGCCGGCAGCAGCGTTTCTGGGATTGGCGAACAGCGGTTCTCCTTTCTCTTCCCTCTGTTTGTTTAGGTTTTCGAACTCATCTATGTCTATAAAGACCTCTCCGCGGATATCGATTTCCTCCGGCGCTTTCCCCTGACCTTCTATTTTCAGGGGGACAGACTTGATCGTCCGGATATTCCAGGTGACGTCTTCTCCCACATAGCCGTCACCCCTTGTCGAGGACTTATAGAGAAGCCCGTTCCTGTAGCTTAATTCTATTGCAAGGCCGTCGTATTTGGGTTCTACCGTATATTCTATTTCCCGGTCACTATCAAGCAGCCTTTTTATCCTTTTATCGAATTCCCTCACCTCATCATGTGAGAAAGCGTTATCAAGCGACAACATCGGCTCCGTATGCTTTACCTTTTCGAATTTTTCAAGCGGAGGCGCTCCCACACGCAGTGTAGGGGAATCCGGAAGTATATAATTAGATTTTTCCTCAAGTTCCTTGAGACGCCGGTACTCCCTGTCGTATTCGGTGTCTGAAATAACAGGCGCGTCAAGGACATAATAACGGTAACAGTGATAGTTCAGGTCTTTTACGAGCTGCGCTATCTCCTTCTTTATCTGTTCAGGAATTTTCTCGGATATGGTCATTATCTTTGCCCAGACAGTTCGTCCATCAGGAATTTCAACGATAAAAGAGCTGCATCTTCCCTGTTCTTAATCCTTGTTCCCTTTAAGCGCAGCTCCTTAATAATTGTTTTACCCTCTTTGCTTATTCCGGCATAGACAAGGCCTCTCTCTTTGCCTTCGAGTATATCAGGCCCGAGATTGCCGGTTGTTGACAATGCATAATCCGTTCCTGTGAGCAAGCGTATCTTTTCGGCCATCTCCTTTGCTGTTTCCCTGCTTACTACACCGTAAGATGAAATAGTTTCCGACGATACCCCCAGGATATTTTCCTTGGATGAAACGGAATAGGTCACGACGCCTGCCTCAAAGAACCTGCTTGCACCGGGAAGCCAGGTGAGGTAATGGCTTATCAGTCCGCCTGTGCACGACTCGGCAACAGAAAGCTTCAAACCCTTTCCCGTGAAAAGTTCATGCACGTCCCGGATAATTTTTAAGGCTTCCTCGGTCATCTTCCTGCTCATAGATATATAACATGAATATTTGAAAACTGCATTTGTTTATTTTGGTTTCCAGACTTTCCCTTTGTCAATAATATGTGCGACAACCCATCCACTGTGCCGAGCGTATAGATTAATCTGTTCCGCATACTCAGGAGAAATTATAGACTGAATAAAGTTTTTTTCACATGTCCCCACAGTAATTGCATTTTTTTGCATTTTTTTGGGTGTCATACCAAAATAGAAATGTCCGCTTTTAAGAATGTTAGACCGCCTCTTTTTAGAAGGAGGCAGGATGGCAGGAAAGGACATTGTGAAGAACCC
>PGYF01000040.1:0-9788 GCA_002839535.1 Nitrospira bacterium HGW-Nitrospira-1 | reverse complement strand
ACGGAGGGGGGTCGGGCAATGACACAAATTAGGAAGCAATTCATTAAAAGGGGCTGATTAGGTAAAATGAAAAGCGGACATTTCTAAATTGGCGTAACATTTTGCATTTTTTTGGTTGACAAAAAAAGCATTATAGTAGAAAATTAAACCGTATGAAAAGGTATAAAGCGCTCGCATTCATATGTCTTTTTCTTGCCTTGAGTCTTCCGGCAGCTGCTTCAACAAATGAAAATTCAGCCGACAAAACACTTTCCGCTGTTGCTCAGCAGGAGAAGAAGATCATTACTGAATCAAGCATGCTCGCAGGCGTTGCGCCTGGTGAAAATTCAGAGGTCGAGCCCCCATCGATAGCTGCTCCTCATTATAATTTACAGGCCTACAACACAAATGAGGTTGCGTCAAAGGCAGTTGAAAAGAATATCGGACTTTTCAGCAACACAATCAGGGACAGGTTTTCACTATGGCTCAGCAGGTCAGGGAAGTATCTCGATATGATGAAAGAGATACTCAGACAGAAAGATGTGCCCGAGAATATCGTGTTTCTGTCTCTGATAGAAAGCGGGTTTAATCCTGGGGCGTATTCTGTTGCTCATGCTGCAGGCCCCTGGCAGTTTATAGCGTCTACTGCCAGGAGATACGGTCTTGAGATAAACTGGTGGAAGGATGAAAGAAGGGACCCTGTAAAATCTACCGGCGCGGCAGCGTCTTACCTGAAAGATCTTTATAAAATGTTCGGCTCCTGGAACCTTGCGATGGCAGCATATAATGCAGGTGAAGGAAGAATTCAAAAGGCCATGAAGAGGAGCAATGCCGATAATTACTGGGCCCTTCTCGGCACAAAGCATATTAAAACAGAGACAAAGGAATATGTGCCCCGGTTCATCGCAGCAAGCCTTATAGCAACGAATCCCGGCGAGTTCGGCTTTGATGAGATCGAATATCACGAACCATTGAGCTTTGATGAGGTTGATCTTAACTCGCCTATTGACCTCTCTGTAGCTGCTGAGTGCGCGGGCGCTACAGTTGAGGAAATTAGAAGGCTGAATCCTGAATTGCGAAGGTGGTGTACGCCGCCGGACGTCCCCATCTATACCTTGAAAATACCTGAAGGCACAAAAGAACAGTTCTTCAAAGCCCTTGCATCCATCCCTGAGAATGAGCGTTTTACCATAGAAAGATATGCGGTTAAAAAGGGCGAGACCTTCAGCCGTATTGCGAAAAAAACAGGCGTTCCCGTGCCTGTTATTCTTTCGCTCAACTCAATGGAAAAGATTATGCCCCTGAAAACAGGCAGTGTGGTTTATCTCCCCCCAAAAGGCCTCTACAGTCTTGATTCTATGGACAGATCGCTGATCAAAAAGGCTGCGTACCGAAAGGTCTCATCCAAAAAGAAGGTCAGTAAAGTATCTACAAAGAATAGCAGCAAAACCGAAAAAAGCAGGAAAATCTAGCTAAACCCTTTTTATCCCTCTTTTTTCACTCCGAGCCTTGCTTTTGCTTCCTCAACAAACGGTGAGCCGGGAAATTTTTCGGTTATCTCCTTATATTTTGCGGTTGCCTCTGCTGTCTTGCCGGCCTTTTCCAGTATCCTGCCTGCCTCGATCAGTGCATAGTCCTGAAAAATTCCGTCTGATTTATAAATGGCGTCAAGGGTTTTTAGCGCTGCCTCTTTGTCGCCTTTTATGAGTTGGACAGCAGCTGTTTTCCGGTACGCTATAGGAAGAAGGTCCTTTGCATTTGCATGTTTTTTTGTAAAGGTATTCAGGGTTTTCAGCGCGTCGTCATATTGTTCAAGTTCAAAGTAGCAGCTTGCAATATATAAAAGCGCCCGCGGTGATTTTTGTTTGCTGTACGCCTGCTGAAACAGATCAAGGGCCTGCCGATACTGCTCCTGCTTTGTCATGCTCTTTGTCTGGGAGAGATTATAGTAGACGTTATACGCGCTGTTTTCAAGCCGGCGGGATTTCTGGCCGGCAGCATACTGATAAAAAAGAATTACGGCAAGCGTTAAAACAGCGCTCAATCCGATCAGACTGTATACGAGAACCGTTTTCTGCTTTTTCTTCAGTTTTCCTTTAATATCTTCGAATACGCCTTTTATTTCGACCTCTGTTGCAATACCCTTTTTCCCGGCTTTTTTCTTGATCGCCCTTGGCATTAACTCCTCCTTAAAACTTTATCTATCAAAGATTTTGCGTTGGCAAATATGCCTTCGATCATGTTGTCATCAATGCCCGCGGCAAGCAGTATCCGGCGTGCCGTTTCTTTGGTTATCAGGTCTGACGGGCTGTGGGCGTCTGTATTGATACAAAGGCGCGCCCCGAAACAGACTGCCTCTTTGGCAACATAGCCGTTGGCCAGTGAATGCCCCTTTCTTGCTGTGATCTCAAGCAATATGTTTTTTTCTTTTGCAAGCAGCAGGTCCTCTGTTGATATCAGTCCCGGGTGCGAAAGGATATCGGCCCCTGCCTCTATAGCCGCCCTGTTGGTGCCCTTCAGCACCGGCTCCACGATGGTTTCTCCATGTACCACTACGATCTTTGCGCCAAGATGTCTTGCCTCCTTTATCAGCTCCGGTATCAGTTCCGGCGGGGCATGGGTTATCTCAGCGCCCGGCAGCACATCTATCGAGACGAATGGCCGAATCTTCTGCACAGCCTTTACCACGCGCGGGATGATAAAGTCAATATTGGAGGCGTCCACATGATCGGTAATGGCGATCGCCCTATATCCGATCGCTTCAGCCCTCCTGATCAGTTCAAAGGGAATCAGTTCCCCGTCGCTGAATACCGTATGGGTATGCAAATCAATCATCTTAAAAAGATACAGGAATACCATGCAAAATGTAAAGAAGCTGTTTTGCCTTTGCCGGCAGGATCATATTAGAATAAATAATGAAAACAAAAAATAGTTGCGTCCTCAAAAAAGCCCTTATCAATTTATTGTCCTTTTCATCACTGACTATCCTCTGTACGCTCTTCTTTACAGCCTTTTTCCCTGTGTCTCAGGCTGATGCCTTTCAGGCAGAACTCAAGCCCGCAAGCATACGTCAGGGAGATGCATTTCTGCTCAGGGTTACCGGACTGAACAGGTCAATAGAGCCATCGGCGATGTTAAATAAAAAGCCGCTCCGGTTCAGCAGCTGCGGGGAAGGATGCTTTGTTGCCATTGGCGCGGTTGACCTGAATGCCAGGGCGGGCGTTTACCGGATACCCCTGAAGATCGGCCAACACAAAAGCATATTGCGGCTGCGTGTGTTAAAGGGCAGGTTCGAGACAATACACCTCACACTGCCTGAAGAGAAAGTGTCTCCTGTACCTGAGGATATTGACCGGATCAAAAGAGAGGCCGGCCTGCTGACCTCGATCTGGGAGATTGATTCAGAGAGGCTCATGGAGGGAGGTTTTGTTTTTCCTCTTGAAAATCCATTGTCAACCCCTTTCGGCACAAAGCGGATCATCAACAAAGAAACGGTCAGCATCCACCGCGGCCTGGATATAAAGGGGAAGGAAGGAGAAGATATACATGCCTCAAACAGGGGCAGGGTCGTACTGACCGAAGAGCTTTTCTTCGGCGGCAATACGCTTATACTCGACCATGGACATGGTATCTTTACCGTCTATATGCATTTGTCGGGGTTTAATGTCGGTCTTGGAGACCTTGTATCAAAGAATGACGTCATCGGTTTTGTCGGCTCATCAGGGAGGTCGAGCGGGCCTCATCTGCACTTCGGAGTGAAGGTAACAGGCATGAATATCAACCCTGTTTCGATCACAAGATTAAGGCTATAACCCAAAAAATGCAGTTGTAGAAAAATTTTGGGATAATGGAAAAACAGGCGCGGCCGTTTGTTTACGGCTGCGCCTGTTTTCGGGTATTACTTATGGCATTTCTGACATTCCGTAGAGCCGAACGCTATCTGGCCGTTATGACAACTGCCGCAGAATTTGCCTTGATATATGTCGTCCATCTTCATGCCGGAGCCGCCCTTTTTGAACTTAAAGACAGCGGCGTGACAGTTGTTGCATTCAAACATCGCTGTATGGAACTCGTGGCTGAAGACCGCTGGATTCAGACCGCTGGAAGGATAAGAGAGTTCTTTTTTGAATGCAGTCATCTTGTGGCATTTTGTGCAGTCTGTAGAGGCAAAGGCCTTCCTGCTGTTATGACAGCTTCCGCAGAAATTGCCTTTATACATAAGATTCATGGTTATCTTTGAAGCGCCTTTTTTCATGTTGAAGTGTTTGGGATGACATTCGCTGCAGGAATATTTCTTTGCATGGTTTTGGTGAGAGAAAATAACCGGCATTCCAGCGCCTGCAAAGGTAAAGTTCGTCAGTTTATGGCATCTGTTACAGACGTCCTTGTTCAGGGCAGCTTCTTTATGGGGTTTTATGATATGGCACTGGTTGCAGTGTGTGCCGAAGCTTATATGTTTTGCATGTGAAAATTTCCCGGCCTCATCCAGAGAAAACTTCTGATAAGTGTGGCATTTAAAACACGGGAGTCCGGACTCGCTCAACGATGAGATTACCGGCGATTCCTTTTCCCTGACCACCGGCTTCTCATCTGTCTTCCATTTGCAGGAAAACAGCATGAGTAAAAGAGAAAGTATGGTTATAGCTCTTAACATTAATCCTCCCCCTAATGTTTCCTGTTTTTTTTCGCTGCGTCAGGGAAAAGATGTTCATATTCCATAGGGTGGTGATGTTTTAGCTGTTTTGTGGATATTTTCCCTGTTATCCAAATCCAGCTCATCGGGAATACCTCCGGCTTGAGGTGCTCGTTGTAGAAATGCCAGAAGATTATGAATACGATCGCAAGGAGCGCTTCATCGCTGTGCATAAGCCAGAGAAGTTCCCATATCCAGCCTGTCGCAAATTGGGGAATGATATAGGACACCTGCATAGGGAAGGCAAGCGCATAACCTGAAAACCCGATGATGAACATACCCCAGAAGACCGCCCAGTAATCGAACTTGTGCGCATAGGAAAATCTTGCGAACCGCGGTTTTTCCCTGGAAAGGCCCAAAAAGTACATAAAGTTTTTCACAACGTCCACCACGTCTTTGGGCAGCGGGATGACTGTTGTCTTCGTGTTTATAGTCATCTGCTTTGTCGCAAAGAGATAGCCGAGATAGAGAACATGCCATATAAAATCAAGGAGCATGCCGACACCGGCGATCCGGTGTATCAAGCCGGCTGTTTCTGCGCCTCCCCAGATCCGTATCCAGATGCTTGAGATGCCGTGGGGCTCGTGGGCAAACTTGAGACCCCATCCTGTAAAGCTCAGGAGGAGAAACGTTGTGAACATCAGGACATGCTGTATCCTGAAGATGATATTGAATCTTTCTATCTCTTCCGGAACTTCCTGTGTTACTGTAGTTGTCTCGCTCATTCTTCTTCCTCCTTTTTCCTGAAAATAGCATCTCTTATGTCAGAGAATGCCTCGATCAGAACATGTATGACAATAAATGCAAATACTCCAATCGTAAGAATTATTAACAACTTTTCTCCGTAATGCGGTATAGGGCCTGGGCGCTTGTGTGAAATTGCCGGCACAAATTTTTCATTGGCGCCTTTATGGCATTTCCCGCAGGTAACCAGCTTATTCTTTCCAAATATGGGTGAGTCAGGGTCGTTCTTTGAGCGTATATCATGCGAACTGTGGCAACTGGCGCATACAGGCGCTCTTGTATGTCCGAGAGAAAGCTTTCTTCCATGGAAGCTTTCTCCGAAGCTTTCCATGACATTTTCTTCAAGCTTGTACTTTTCTATAATCCTGGTATCCCCGTGGCATTTGCCGCATGTTTCTATCTGATGCTTGCGGCCTATCGGTGAGCTATCGTCTTTTACCGATGTTATATAATGAGGGGAACCGTGACAGTCTAAGCAGAGCGCTCCGTCTGACTGATGCTCCTCGACAATATTTTTTCCATGTACGCTCCCCAATACCATTTTGTAAGTCTTTTCATGGCAGGTAATGCAGGCAGCGCCTGCAACAGGGTCAACCTTGAATTTCGGTGAGATATTCAAAGAGAGCGCAAGGACGGATTGAGGGACGTCACTGCCTGGTGAGGCGTGTGGATTGTCAGAGAAACGCATATGGCAGTCTGTGCAAGAGAGAGAGCCATGCTTCGAAGCTCCGAACTTATCCGCGTTGATATTGAGTTCGACCAGTGCGTTGCTTGCAGTTTTTATCCTGCCTTTCATGGCGCTGTGGCACAAAAGACAGTTTGCTGATTCCTGGCAAAACCCCGGGCCTGGCAGCACAAGGAATGTTAAGAACAGCAAAGGTGCGACAATAATCCAAAACCTGGTGTTTGACATAAGCACCTCAATGTAATTTTGATTGCTGCTCTAACGAACAGCTAAAATGCCATTAGTTATAAAGTTCTATACCGGAACCGGACAAAAAGCTGTATAAACAAATTATATATAAGCAGAATAATTCTCTGTTTGTCAATTTAAGTAAATTTATAGGTTTATTTTTAAAATTTACACATAAAAACCAGAGGACAAATTTTTTAGAAGCGTTAATATATTGAGTTATCTCTGAAGCCGACAACTGCTATGCCTGCTTCATTTGCTTCCTTGAGCAGCCTTTCTCTCTTGAGGAGTATGCTTTTCTCTGCCTCGACCGCCAGCGCTCCGGCGTTTACCTCGATCATTGCTCTGAGGGTGTCCAGCCCGACGACCGGCACATCAAAGCGCATATCCTGCTGAGGTTTACTGACTTTTATAACTACTGCGCCGCTGCCGGCCAGCCTCCCTCCTCTCTTTATTGCTTCATCCGTGCCTTCTATCGCTTCTATGGCCATAACTGCCTGGTTTTTGATTACGACTGTCTGCCCAATATCAAGTCTGCCCATTTCTTTTGCGATTCCCCAACCGAAGGCTATATCTTTCCACTCTTCCTCTGTAGGACTGTTATCGGTCAGGACACCTTCAGGAGTTAACAGCCGGGCAGAGAAGTCGGTTGTATTCAGGAGCGTCATCCCGTCTTTTTGCAACTCTTTTGCGATAGCCAGCAGTATAGAGTCATCGCTGCGGTCTTTAAGGGTAAAAAGCAGTTTAATCGCCCTGAGATCAGGGGATATTTTACTTTTGTAGAGCAGCGCCTTGGGAACTTTTCCTGCCATTACTACTTCGTCCACCCCGGATTTTTTCAGGTACTCTATGATCTCGCCGAGTTTGCCGACATTAATCCATTGTATTTCATCCACGCATGATTCAAGCGTCTTGTCGGCAAGAGGTTCGAGGCCTACAGCAATAACAGTGTAGCCTTTTGAGCGCGCATCTGCTGCAATAGCTATGGGCAATTCACCCATGCCTGCTATGAGGCCCAGTTTTTTCATCAGCGGCAGATGCCGCGCTTGTTTTTTTCTATGAAATTTATGAGATGGTCCACCTCTTCAATGCCGGACATCTCATTACGGACTTTTTTTATTGCGTCCTTCAACGTCCTCTTTTCCCTGAAAAGGATTTTGTAGGCTTTTTTGATGGCATTAATCGTTGCATCTGAAAGGCCGTGTCTTTTAAGTCCTATAGTGTTCGGCCCGTAAAGCCTTGCGCGTGCGCCTGATGCGATCATATATGGAGGGATGTCCTGGCCTATGCCGCTGAAACCTCCCACCATTGCATACCGGCCTATCCTGGTGTACTGATGTATTGCCGCAAGACCCCCAATAACAGCGTAGTCTTCAATAAGCACATGCCCTGCAAGAGTGGCTGCATTTGCCATTATGACATTATTTCCAATTTTGCAGTCATGGGCAATATGGACATAAGCCATGAAAAAATTGTTGTTCCCGATAACCGTTGTTCCATCGCCTCCAACAGAGGCCCTGTGTATTGATACATATTCCCTGATGGTATTATTATCGCCTATAATAACTTTTGTATCCTCCCCTTTGTATTTCAGGTCCTGGGGAGGAAACCCAAGGCTTGTATAGGGGTGTATTATGCAATTCTCTCCGATTTCTGTCGAATCCTCTACTATCACATGGGAGAGCATCTTTGAGCCTTTTCTGATTTTGACCTTACTCTTTACAATGCAGAAAGGACCAATCTCAACGCTGGAATCGATTTCCGCCTTCGGATCTACAATAGCCGTAGGATGGATTTTGGTTTTCATATTATGCAATCTCCTTGTCTGTCACCATGTCTGTCACCATTGCGGTGAAATCAGCCTCAGAGACGAGCTTGCCTTCAACAGTAGCGGAGCCCGAAAACTTCCAGACATTGCCCCTCTGCTGCAGCACCTTAATGTCGAGTTTGAGTTGATCGCCAGGCGTGACCGGGCGTCTGAATTTCGCCTTCTCGATGCTCATGAAATAGACCAGCCTGCCGCTGCCTTCCACCCCGGAACGAAAGGCCATTACTCCTGCAACCTGCGCCATAGCTTCAACAATCAGTACGCCTGGCATGATCGGCTGACCAGGGAAATGCCCCTGAAAAAAAGGTTCATTGAAAGTGACGTTTTTTATTCCCGTGATGCTTTCTCCCGGCTGAATATCGATTATCCTGTCGACCAGAAGAAACGGATACCGATGCGGCAGGTATTTCATTATTTCGTTTATGTTCATCATACAGAATCCCCCCTTTCCAATTTGTTTATTTTAACTTCAAGTTCTATAATCCTTTTGTACATTTCCGGCAGTTTCGCAAATAATGCCTGGGACCGGAGCCAGTCCTTATGAGGAATGGCGGGCGAGCCTGAATATACCCCTTTTGTCACATGTCCGAAAAGCCCGGATTTTCCCGCAATCATGGTTCCTGATTCAATTACCGTGTGGTCAGCAATTGCAGTATGTCCTCCTATTGTTACATAGCTGCCGATCTCTGAGCTGCCGGCGATTCCGGCAAGGGCCATGATGAGGGATTTCTCCCCGATCTTTACATTGTGCGCTATCTGCACCAGGTTATCTATTTTCGTTCCCCTTCCAATAACCGTATTGCCGAGTGTCGCACGGTCAATAGAAACATTGGAGCCGATCTCGACGTCATCCTCTATGATTACCCCTCCAACCTGCGGGATCTTGTAATGTTCACCCTTCTCAAAGGTGTAGCCATAGCCGTCTGAGCCGATTACTGTCCCTGAATGAATAACGACCCTGTCGCCGATAATAACGCCTTCGCGGATAACAACATTCGGATGTATGACGCAGTGTTTCCCGATTTTGGTCTTTTCTCCTACAAAAACCCCGGGCATGATAACCGTACCGTCCCCTATGGAAATATTGTCAGAGAGGCAGGCAAAGGCGTAAACAGAGACGTCTTTGCCGAGCAGGGCACGGTTTGAGACTATCGCTTTCTCACTAATGCCCGGCTCAAAAGTCGACTCCGGATAAAAACATTCTATTGCCTTTGCAAAGACAAAATACGGGTTTGGAGCGCATAGCTGTGAAGTTTTGATGTCGGGTATGGGCTCTTTTACAATGATGCAGGAAGCCTTGCTCTGATGTGCCTGCCTGAGGTATTTTGCTGAGGAGACAAATGTAATATCGCCTTCATTTGCATCCATGATCCCGGAGACCCCGGTTATCTCTGTTTCCGGATTGCCCTGTATGACCCCTTTAACGATCCCGGCAAAATCTTTTAGCTTCATCCTGGATTATAGTCTCAATAGTTTATATTGCTGTTTCTGATACATAGCGTCAAAAGTCATATCCATTTTGTCATTCCCCTGCTTGACCCCCGCATCAAGCATGCCCTCTGACTTGATCAGGGGGTGCGGGGCAGGCTCCGAATCCAGATTTATATATTGTTGTCATTGTCCGGCTTGAC
>PGYF01000039.1 GCA_002839535.1 Nitrospira bacterium HGW-Nitrospira-1 | reverse complement strand
ATTGTCTATCGAGTCATATGCGCGGTATGTCGCCTGACCGGTCATCGCCAGCACCTTTGTGATAGCCGCTGTCAAGGTCGTCTTGCCGTGGTCTACGTGTCCGATCGTCCCAACGTTGCAATGTGGTTTCGTCCTCTCAAATTTTGCCTTTGCCATGATTCCTCCTTCGATGCATGATACACGATTCATTATTCATGACTTCCAAACCTGTATCCCGCATCCTGTTTTTATTCGCCTTTGACCTTGGCTATAATTGTTTCAGAGATACCCTTGGGCACCTCGTCATAATGCGCAAACTGCATGGTATATGTCGCTCTTCCCTGAGTTTTAGATCTCAAGTCCGTAGCATAGCCGAACATTTCGGAAAGTGGGACCTGGGCCTTTATTACCTGGGCCTTCCCTCTTTTGTCCATCGTCTGGATCTTGCCCCTGCGGGAATTGAGATCGCCTATAACATCGCCCATATACTCTTCAGGGGTAACCACTTCAACATTCATAATCGGCTCAAGTATAATCGGCTTGGCCTTCTTTGCAGCTTCTTTAAATCCCATAGAGCCTGCAATTTTAAACGCCATCTCCGAAGAGTCAACCTCATGATAAGACCCGTCATACAATATCGCCTTTATATCAACAACAGGATACCCTGCAAGGATACCATTGTCTGTCGCCTCTTTTATACCCTTTTCTACCGCATTCCAGTATTCCCTCGGGACAGTGCCGCCGACAACTTTGCTCTCAAACACAAATCCCGATCCAGGCTCAAGCGGCTGCAGCTCTAAATATACATGTCCGTACTGCCCGCGGCCCCCGCTCTGCCTGACGAACTTGCCTTCTGCCTTTGAAGCGTTCCGTATCGTCTCTCTATAGGCAACCTGCGGCTTGCCAACATTAGCGCCGACCTTGAATTCCCGCAAAAGCCTGTCCACTATAATCTCAAGGTGCAACTCGCCCATTCCCGAAATAATCGTCTGCGCAGTCTCTTCATTAACTGTTATCCTGAATGAAGGGTCTTCCTGCGCAAGCTTCGCAAGAGACTGGGAAAGCCTCTCCTGATCAGGCTTTGTCTTTGGCTCGATCGCAACAGATATAACCGGGTCGGGAAATTCCATTGATTCCAGAATAACAGGGTTTTTCTCATCACAAAGGGTATCGCCGGTAAGCGTACTTTTCAATCCGACGGCTGCAGCTATATCGCCGGCAGTAACTTCTTTTATATCCTCCCTCTTGTTCGCATGCATCTGGAGGAGCCTGCCTACACGCTCTTTTGTGCCCTTTGTAGAATTATACACATAAGAGCCCGCGCTCAAAGTCCCGGAATATACTCTCAGGAAGGTAAGCTGTCCCACAAAAGGATCTGTCATAACTTTAAAGGCCAATGCTGAAAAATGGTCTTTTGCATCCGGCCTCATGATTATCTCGGAATTGTCATCAGGATTAATGCCCGTAATCGGGGGAATATCATAGGGCGAAGGAAGGAAATCAACAATCGCATCAAGAAGCTGCTGCACGCCTTTGTTCTTGAAAGCGCTCCCGCAGAGAACCGGATTCAGCTTCATCTCAACAGTGCCTTTTCTGAGGGCAGCTTTAATTTCATCCGCGCCTATTTCTACGCCGCCCAAAAATTTCTCCATGATTCTTTCATCAACATCCGAAAGGGCCTCTATCATCTTCTCCCTGTATTCTTTTGCCTGCTCCAAAAACTCCGCAGGAATATCTCCCTCTACGTATTTCGCTCCGAGGGTCTCATCATCATAGAACATGGCTTTCATGGTTACCAGATCAATAGGTCCTCTGAAATTTTCTTCGGCGCCGATCGGGATCTGGACAGCAACAGGATTAGCTCCCAGCCTGTCTACCATACTGTTAACGCTCATAAAGAAATCAGCCCCCACCCTGTCCATTTTATTCATAAATGCGATTCTCGGCACATTATACTTATCCGCCTGCCTCCAGACAGTCTCTGACTGGGGCTCTACTCCGGCCACTGAATCAAAGGCCGCCACGGCGCCGTCCAATACCCTCAATGATCTTTCAACCTCAATGGTAAAATCAACATGCCCCGGCGTATCTATGATATTTATTCTGTTGTTCTTCCAGTTGCATGTAGTAGCGGCAGAAGTAATCGTAATGCCTCTTTCCTGCTCCTGCACCATCCAGTCCATTACAGCCGTGCCTTCATGGACCTCGCCTATCTTATAGGTAACACCCGTGTAATAGAGGATTCTCTCTGTGGTCGTGGTCTTCCCGGCGTCTATATGCGCCATGATTCCAATGTTGCGTGTATTTTCCAGCGGACCCCTTGACAAAATCTCTCTCCTCTATTGCCTTTACCATCTATAATGAGCAAACGCCTTATTGGCATCTGCCATTTTATGAGTATCATCCTTCTTTTTTATTGAAGACCCTGTGTTGTTAAACGCATCGAGAAGCTCACCGGCGAGTCTCTCTCTCATGGTCTTTTCGCCTCTGCCGCGCGAATAGGTAATGAGCCATCTGAATGCCAGGGCCATCCGCCTCGACGGCCGTATCTCAATGGGCACCTGATATGTTGCGCCGCCGACCCTTCTTGCCTTAACCTCAAGAACCGGCTTTACATTTTCCAGCGCCGCCTTGAAAACCTTCAAAGGATCATTACTGGTCTTATCCTTGATAACATCGAAAGCGCCGTAGCAGATGCTCTCTGCCGTAGATTTCTTGCCATGTTCCATAATGATACTGATGAACTTGCTTACAACCTTGCTGTTGTATTTTGGATCAGGCAATATTTCTCTTTTTTCTGCAACTCTTCTTCTTGGCATTATTTACTCCATTGACCTTGGATTACTTGGGTTTCTTCGCTCCGTATTTGGATCTTCCACGCCTTCTGTCATTCACTCCCGTGGAATCAAGGGTGCCCCTTATAATGTGATACCTGACGCCAGGCAAGTCCTTTATCCGTCCGCCTCTTATCATAACAATAGAGTGCTCCTGAAGGTTATGCCCTACGCCGGGGATATATGCAGTAACTTCCATCGCATTTGTAAGTCTTATCCTTGCAACCTTCCTCAAGGCCGAGTTTGGCTTTTTCGGTGTAGTCGTGTAAACCCTGATACAAACCCCCCTCTTCTGAGGACATGACTTCAGCGCAGGACTCTTGGTCTTTGTTACCAAACTTTTGCGGCCATGCTTTACAAGCTGTGCTATCGTAGGCACTTTTCCTCCAAAAAAATGAAAATCAAATAGTTTTCCGTACTCAGGGAAAAAACCTTATAACTTTACCAGAGAAATTTCTTCTTGTCAAGGTTTTTGTGGGGTAGCTTATAAAATTTAACTGCCTGAAAACTTTCCCGTTCAGGAAGTTAATACTATACCATCTTTTTCTGTTTTATGTACAGGGCATTTTATGCTTTTTCAAAATAAAACATACTGATTAATGTCAGTGCCTGAATGCCCTCTGCCCGGTAAATACCATTGTTACCCTGGGACTTGCCTGATTACAGGCCTCTATTGCTTCAAAGTCTCTTTCGGACCCGCCTGGCTGAACAATTGCGGTAACGCCCTCTTTTATGCCTGCATCCACGCCGTCCCTGAACGGGAAAAATGCGTCTGAAACCATGGCAGCGCCTATAAGACCCCCTTTTTCTTTTTTCGTCATTTCATCTATCTCACGCAGTGCAGCGATATCCCTTTTACCCTGGGAGGCTTCAAGTTCAAAGGTCTTGTAAGGGATGCCATATTTTTTAAAGCAGAGGGCATCGGCATATTTTGTATAGGCCTTAAAAATTGCGATTTCTGCGACGCCGACACGGTCCTGCTCTCCTGTCCCGATCCCGACTGTCACGCCATCCTTCACATATATGACTGAATTTGAAGTAATCCCCTGCTCCACATTCCAGCCAAACAGCATATCGTCATAATCCTTTTCATCCGGTTGTCTTTCGATAGCATACTCTTTTCCTTTATAGATTGTTTTTGCAGGCAGGAAGTCGTCCCTTGTCCGTATCCTGTTGATCGGTGACTGCTGGACAATAACGCCGCCGTCCATAAGGGATTTAAAGTCAACGAATCGGAAAAAACGGTATTTTTCGAGTTGATCTATCCTGCTTATCCTTACTATCCGTAAGTTCTTTCGTTTTGCGAGAATCTCAAATGCGCCTTCTTCAAAATCAGGGGCGCCAACCACCTCGAGGTAATTATTATTCACCATCTCCGCAGTAATCTTGTCCATCGGCCTGTTCACAACAAGACATCCGCCGAAGGCAGCTATTCTGTCTGCCATGTTTGCCCTGTCATAGGCATCTGAAACCGTCTTTCCGCAGGCAACACCGCTTGGATTGTTATGCTTCATGATAGCAGCCGCCGGCCTGGCAGAAAGATACTTCAGAATATTTAATGCATTGTCGAGGTCGGTCAGGTTCGTCTTTCCCGGGTGTTTGCCGGCCTGGAGCATATCAGCCTCTGTAATTGCGCTTACCAGTCCATTGCCCGGCTCAATAAACCTGCAGTCTCCCAGCGTCAGGTTCCCATTTACAAGTTCATAGAGAGCTGCCTGCTGGTCAGGATTTTCACCGTAACGGAGCCCTTTTTCGATAAGCTCTCCTGTTTTTTCATCAGGTATCTTCCACGCCCTCTTCTTGTACATCAGGGTCTGTTCCCCAAACCGTATCGTCATCTCCTCAGGGAAATTGTCATCCATGATAGTCTTGTACATCTTCTTCAAATCTGACATGGCTTTGTCTCCTTTATATCATATTGAAATTATTAATCAGGGAAACTGTGAAAATTCCTGCCGGAAACCCGAGCAGGGTAATCATACCAAAATATAAGGAAAGTTTGGTGATATCATTTTAAATCAGTCAACCCAAAAAATGCATTCAGCATGGACATGGATGACTGAAAAGTATTTTCGAGCGACTCCTTTCCCCTCCCTTCTACGCCGTCGCTGACAGCCGCTGCTTATTGCCAAAGCATCTTTGGGAGTGTTATCTTTAATGCGGTGAATTACACGCATTTTCAGAAACCAGGCAGATACATAAACAGCGAACTTAACTCTATCCACAAGAAGGCCCCTGTAACCGTAGCGCTTGCCTTTCCCGACGTCTATGAAATAGGCATGTCCCACCTCGGCCTGAAGATCCTTTACCGGATAATAAACAATCTGCCCTTCGCCTCTGCGGAGCGCGTGTTTGCGCCCTGGCCGGACCTTGAAGAGGCCTTGAAAACACGGGGCATGCTTCTAACGTCCCTTGAGTCAAGGCGGCCGCTGAAGGCCTTCGATATTGTCGGGTTCAGCCTTCAGTACGAACTCTCCTACACAACAGTCCTCAATATGCTCCATCTCGGAGGTGTAGCTCTAAGAAGCGAGGAGAGGCTGAATACAAAAAATTCTCCCTTAGTTATTGCAGGCGGGCCATGTACTGTCAACCCCCTTCCCATGGCGGCATTCATAGATGCATTTCTTGTAGGAGACGGCGAAGATGCGGTGCCGGAGATATTGCATGTATACAATCACTGGAAGGCCGCCGGCCAGGATAATAAGTATTCCCTCTTGCAGGCATTGACTGAAATCGAGGGTGTGTATGTCCCGGCGCTCAGGAAAGAAAAATCAGTAAACCGCAGATATATCGCCTCGCTTGAAGACGCCCCGTTCCCGGACAGCCCTGTGCTGCCCTTCATGAACATAGTCCATGACCGGATAAATATCGAGATCTCACGGGGCTGCACCATGGGCTGCAGGTTCTGCCAGGCAGGGATGACTTACAGGCCGGTGCGCGAGCGGTCTCCTGAGAGAATACTGGAGCTTGCCGAGAATTCACTGAGGAACACGGGCTATGACGCTCTCTCGTTCACCTCACTGAGTTCTGGAGATTATTCCTGCCTCACATATCTTATGAAAGAATTTAACAGAAAATTTTACCATAAAAGAATAGCCATTTCTCTCCCCTCCCTGCGGGTCGGCTCTGTAAATCAGGAGATGCTCCAGGAGATAAAGGCCGTCAGAAAATCCGGTTTTACGATTGCGCCCGAGGCAGGCACTGACAGGCTCAGGGCAGTGATAAACAAGGATGTTACCGAAGAAACATACATCAGCGCCCTTGAAACGCTCTTTGGCGCCGGGTGGCGCAACCTGAAGTTGTATTTCATGAGCGGCCTCCCCACCGAGACCAGCCAGGACATAGAGGCTATCCCGGAAATGGTCATGAAGGCGGCAAAGCTATCAAGAAAACTAACAGGCAGACCGGCAAACATCTCTGTTGGGGTTTCATCATTCATCCCGAAACCGCATACTCCGTTTCAGTGGTTTGGCCAAAATGACATGGAACTCCTGAAAGAAAAAAACCGTTATCTCAGAAAAAACTTTCTCAAATGCGGCATTCAGTTTAAAGGCCACCGCGAAGAGATGTCCCTGCTTGAGGCTGTATTCGCCCGCGGCGACGAACGCCTTTCAGCATTGATAGAGGCTGCCTGGTCTCTGGGTTGCAGGCTTGACGCCTGGACAGACCTCTTTGATTTCGACAAGTGGAAACAGGCCATGGATATGACCGGCATAGACGCCGCTGGATACGCGGTGCGGGAATTTCCAACTGAAGCTCCTCTGCCGTGGGACAACATCAATGCCGGCGTCACAAAAGAATATCTGCTGAAAGAATATCATGCCGCGCTTGAAGGAAGCTTCACATCGGACTGTAGAAAACACTGTCATGCCTGCGGCCTCAAATGCCGGCCCCCGGATTCAGAAAATAAAGATCGTGCTGTTCCTGCGGGACAGACTTCTCTGCCCCGGAACAAGCCGGAGGCCGAGGCGCCTTCTACGCCTTCTATAAAGATAAGACTGGAGTTTTCCAAGACCGGCAATGCCCGGTATCTTTCCCATCTTGAACTGACGTCAGCGTTAATTCGCGCGATGCGCAGGGCCTCTTTCCCGTTTAAATATTCCAGGGGCTTTAGTTCTGCGCCGATAATATCTTTCGGCCCGGCGCTCAGGGTGGGTATTGCCGGCCTGCGGGAGTATCTCGATGCTGAACTCTTGCCGCCTTTCGACGCCTATAGCGGAGTAGAGCTATTAAACAGGACTTTGCCTGAAGGCATAAGCGCAAACAAAATAGCCTTTATTTCAAGGAAAGAAAAATCCCTCGACAGTTTTATTAACAGATATGTATATGATATAAGCAATAATTCAGGTTTTTTTGTCGCGGATTTTTTTGAGAAAACGGAAATACCGATGCAAAGAAACAACAGACTGTTCAATATGAGGGATATGGTCGAAGACTTTAAGCAACTGGACCGGACAACATTTCAGGTTACACTCAGAGACATCGGGGAGGTAAAGGTGAAGCTCGCCGAAGTCCTCAAAGAAATCTTCAGCGTTCCCGTTGATGACCTGGAGGTCACAAGAGTGGACATGTTCGGCTGGGACGGCGCGAAGTGGAAAGAACCGATGGAGGAGAAGATGGAGGAGAAAAAGATATGGGCAGCGAAATTCTGATTAACGTCACGCATGGGGAAACACGGGTCGCGCTTTTGGAAGGCGGGCAGGTAGTTGAATTCTATGTTGAACGCAAACGTGACGCAAGTCTTGTCGGAAACATTTATAAAGGGAAGGTCGTAAAAATACTGCCTGGGATGCAGTCAGCCTTTGTTGATATCGGGCTTGAAAAGGCGGCATTTCTCTATGTAGGCGACATAAAGACCGAAAAAGATGACTTTGCGCCGCCCTTTGAAGATGCGGAAAACAGTGATTCCATGGATTTTCTCTCAAGAAGAGGCCGTGTCGAGATGTCTATTGACGAGGTCTTGCAGGAAGGCCAGGAATTGCCTGTTCAGGTTTCCAAAGACCCCATAGGCAGCAAAGGCGCAAGGGTGACGTCATGGCTTACCTTTCCCGGAAGGTATCTTGTCCTGATGCCGGATGTGGAACATGTCGGCATATCCAGAAGAATATTGAATGAGGAAGAGCGTGAACGTCTCAAGGCGCTCGTATCAGGGATCAGACCGGAGGGATACGGCCTCATCATCCGTACTGCAAGTGAAAATGCCAATGAGGAAGAGATAAAAAAAGACCTTGAGTTCCTTCTCTTACTCTGGGAAACTCTGAAAAAGAAGAAGGACAAAGCGCCGGTGAGGGGTCTTCTGTACGGTGACCTGGACCTTGTTTTCAGGTCTGTCCGCGACCTCATGACGCAGAATGTAGAGCGTTTTGTTATAGATTCTGCGGAAGAATACAACAGGATTGCCGAGTTTGTGAAGGCCTATTTCCCCAAACTGCTCGAAAAAATCGAGCTGTATGAGGAAGCTGAGCCGATCTTCGACGCCTTCGGCATAGAGCTGGACATAGCCCGCGCAATCAACAGGAAGGTGTGGCTGAAATCCGGAGGATACATCGTCACAGACCAGACAGAGGCGATGACCGTCATTGACGTAAACACCGGGAAATTCGTCGGCAAGGAAGGGCTCGAAGACACGATATTGAAGACAAACCTTGAGGCAGTAAAGGAGATCGCCTACCAGATACGGCTGCGTAATCTCGGCGGTATCATCATCGTTGATTTTATCGACATGGAAAAACCTGAAAACAGGGAAAAGCTCTTCAATGCCTTTACCGAGGCGATGAAAAAAGACAGGGCAAAAAATACCATCCTCCACATATCAGAGTTTGGCCTCATACAAATGACCAGAAAGCGGGTCAGGGAAAATCTTGGCCGGACACTCTGCGCGACCTGCCCCTACTGTGAGGGCAATGGCTTTGTAAAATCTCCTGACACACTCTGCTATGAGATATTGCGAACCATTAAAAAGATGGCAAGACATGGCAGCACAAAGATCATCATAACCGCCCATCCCTTAGTTGCAGAGCTGCTGTCGGATGAGGAGATGCTTGGCATCGAAAATGTCGAAAGGCAGTATGGCGTCAAGGTGATCATACGCGCTGACAGCAAGATGCACCAGGAAAATTACGAGGTCGCCCTGCTGTGAGCAGTAAAGCATCTGAGCCTGTCCGCCGGAAATTTAGCGATCTGCTGAATTCCCTCGGTTTAGCTGAATCCGCAGTGCTCGCCTTTTCCGGAGGTGTTGACAGTTCATTTCTCCTGAAGGCAATGCAGCTCTCCGGTATGCGGTTTCTGGCTGTTACGGCTTTTTCCGGAATTGTTTCGGAAAAAGATTCTCGCCATGCTGTGTCCTTTGCAAAAGAAGCCGGGGCCGAGCATCTTGTAATTCATACCGATGAGCTCGAAAACGAGTCCTTTGTCAGCAACCCGCCTGAGCGCTGCTTCTTCTGCAAAGAAGAGCTCTTCAGAAAACTGCGCCTGATCGCTGAAGGCAAAAACTATAAGCGCCTTTTTGACGGCACCAACACAGATGACCTCCGTGACTACAGGCCTGGCTTGAAGGCAGCAGCAATATATGGGGTAAGAAGTCCGCTCGCTGAGAACGGTTTTTCAAAAGATGATATCCGCAGGATGTCCAGAGAGCTTGGTCTGAGCGTGTGGAATCAGCCTTCATCCCCGTGTCTTTCATCGCGATTTCCCTACGGCAGACGGATCACCATTTCAGGGCTAAGGCAGGTGGAGCGGGCAGAGGAGTTCCTTGGAGAGTTTGGGCTGCAGGAGTTACGGGTGAGAAACCACGGAGACATCGCAAGGATCGAGGTGAACGAAAAGGATATGCAGGCCCTTCTCGTGCCTGACAACAGAAGAAAAATAACAGAGGCCTTGAAGTCCCTCGGATTCAGCTTCGTAGCCCTTGACCTCGAAGGGTATATCAGTGGAAGCATGAACAGGGCGCTGGGAAAAGACGCAGCCCGCAAGCCCGGGGCTGCCATTTGACTTTTTAAACCGAATTAGTTAGATTCAAAAAAACTTTTAATGAGGTAAATATGAACCATTCAGCTCTTCAGTTAATCATTCAGGCAGGTTATGTGGTAAAAGGGGTTTTGCTTATACTCCTTTTTTTCTCTGTTGTTTCGTGGGCGATTATTTTCTATAAGCAGAGATATTTTTCAAAGGCCAATAAAGAATCGGA